>NIZU01000112.1 GCA_003315675.1 Methanocorpusculum sp. MCE | reverse complement strand
TTTCATAACGTTCGTGATATGCCTGGTTGAGACCAAAGCTGCTGAAAGTCCCCATACATACTACTCAACGTACGAAAAGAAAGTACTTTCTGTCAAAAAAAGGTTGTTAGAAATTCTCTATATTCTTTTTATCGGCCTGAGCATCTGTGATCTTTCATTTAGCATCATTCACATGATGTTCCCATGGGATCTCTATCAGCTGAAGTTTGCATCAAGCGTTCTGATATTGATCATTCTGACAATTGTTCTGATCCTGACAAATCGTTTCATGATCAAAACAATGCAGGAAACAAACAGAGACCTGCGGGGGGATTTTCGAAATGTCCTGTTCATCCCGGTCGCGGTCTACCTGACCTATGCCGTAATATCCTGTATGTGGAATAGCCAGGAAGGGGCCGTATTTTTCATTCCGGAGATCACAACCAGAGTCATTTTCATCATCATGGTTATCCTGCTCTATATGCAGGTATTTTACGGGATACATAAGGCCATCAGACAGATCCATATCGATGAAGAGATGCGCCTTGCAAAGGATGTGCAGTCCAGCATCCTCCCGGATCCGGATGTATTCGAAAACATCACCGGCGTAAAAATACACGCAGCCATCTCAGAATCAGAACTTGTCGGCGGAGACTTCTATGATATTATCCGGATCTGGGACTACCATCTCGCAGTTGTCATTGCCGATGTATCGGGTAAAGGAATCTCGGCGGCGCTCATGATGATGCGTGTCAAAACCATGATCAAAATAGCGGTGCGGACACTATTCACGCAGCCCGGCAGAATGCTGACGATCGTTAACCGCGAGATCATGAAAAACAATGACGCCTGCAGGTTCGTCACGGTCTTTATCGGGCTGCTTAACCTCAAAAACGGAAGGTTCTCCTACTCATGTGCCGGACACAACCCCCCGATACTCTGCAGATCGGGGACGTGTACCCCGCTTGTATGCGAAAAAGCACCCGGACTTGGAATCATGGACCACGAATACACTGATCAACGAACTGTTCTAAAGCGAAATGATACGTTGTTTCTGTACACCGACGGCGTAACGGAGGCGCAAAACAAACATGGCGAAATGTATGGAGTGGACCGGCTCCTTTCGATCGTTGAAAAATCAGACGATCCAAAAACTATGATTAATTCAGTAACGGAAGATACCGCCGTTTTCACCGGAGGAAGCAGCCAGACGGATGATATGACGATGCTTGCCTTCAGATACACCCAAGAATAACGAATAAAAAATGGAATAGAAATCCCAAAACACAGCTTTTTCTCTTTACTCTTTTACCAGAAGATCGTCAAACCCCGAGATCTCAAAAACTTCGCGGACCAGACCGTGTGCGTTGATTATCTGCAGGGTCCCTTTCGGACCCAGTTTTTTTTCAAGGTCAGAATGATCGAAAGACCGACACTCGACATGTAAGTGAGTTTTGCAAAATTGAGCGTAATGGCCGAAATGCCGTCAAGGGACGACTCTGCACACCTCCGAAACTCAGGAGCGCTTCGGGCATCCAGTTTACCATCCAGCTCAAGGACGAGTTTGGATTCATTAACAGTTTTTACGATTTTCATAGATGTAGTTCCCCCATTTTTAGACACTAAGAGTAAATTTTTTTGTATACAGTCAGAATATTCATTCCTTCAGCCCGTTCATACGTGATTCTGTCGGTCAATTTTCTGGACAGGAAAATACCCCAGCCGCCGACGTTTCGGTCATCGATCGGCAGCGTAACATCCGGCTCTGCATACTCCAGCGGATTAAACGGCACGCCGGTATCGGAAATAATCAGTTTCAGACAGGGACCAACATACATCATAAAGATCACGTTGCCGGGTTCATTCGGATAGGCATAATTCACGATGTTGACAAACAGTTCTTCAATCACCAGCGTCATCTTGGAGATGAAGGGTTCGGCAACGCCGTTTGGACTAAGTGACGTATCCACCCACTCGACGATTTCATCCAGACTCTCGACTGTTGCCGAAACGTTGAGCCTTGCAAAGTGCTTTGGATACAGGTGAACATACTTCTGATCGGTATATGGCCCTATTTCGGCACTGACTTCGGATTTCCCGCAGGTAACAACCGTATCTTTTTCATCGAGAGCTGCGTCATCGTCCAGAAAGAGAGCTGCTTTTTTTCCGTACGCAGTAAGGGTGCCTCCCGTAAAGGAAAGACGCTTTACTGCAATTCCGTAATCATCACCTTCAGCATCAAGACCGGAATTCGTTACCGACACAGTACTTTGTTCGCCCACCACCCCTTGCATGCCGCCGGAAATATTCAGATGCGTCCCGGAAACGATAAGATCGCCGCTGCCCAGACTTATCCCGGCCGAGGTTTCTTCACTATTGACTGTTCTGATCTGGAGCGAACCTCCTTTTGCATAGATCGAACCCGAGGTAATCAGTATCCCGTAGGTTTCTGCAGATATGTCATGCATGCCGCTGTGGATCTGAACATCTCCAGCGCAGGAAAAGATCCCTGCGTAATGACCGGAAATCTGCACCGCCCCCCCGGAAATGTTCACGGTATTCCCGGCATAGAATCCCACATCTCCGGCAATATCTACAACTGCCCCACCGATACTGGTTGTCCCGCTGGACACATAGAGACCAAACTCATCGCCAAAAACGGTAAGATATCCCCCGAAATCTTCGAAAGATCCTGCCACCTTCAGCCCGGTCTTTCCGGAAGCGGTCAGCAGGCCGGACTTAAGTATGAGATCATCGAGAACGGAAAGGCCGGTTATATACCCGGCTGCCTCAATCTTCCCGCCGTATACAGTCATCTTTTTTGCGACGCAAATTCCATCCCCGGCCATACCGGTGCCGCAGATCATGCCGGAGTTCTGGATATATGTCCCTTTGACATCGATCCCGGTGCCTTCATTGATCGATGTGAGGGTTCCGTTCGAAACCTCGAGATTTCCGTTGACGACAAGGCCGGTTTGACCACGTATCTCCAGACTCCTGCCGGAAAAGTGCATATCGGTTCCTGCACGAACGCCTATCTCTTTTCCGCCGATAACGGAAACGGAACTTTCTTCCAACAAAAAGCCCGCACCCGTTAATATCCCGGTCAGTTCTCCTTCAACCGTGACATTCATCTGCTTAAATGCAGCGTCATTTGAAACGGATAATGCCGCCTTGCCAAAAACCGCACAACTTCCGTCTGAGAGGCGGCACATTTCCCCATCCACGAGAATCCCGGCATCTTCGCCGTCGATGAAGAGATGAAGATTCGTTCCGATGAGGGAGCCGCCGGCCGAAATACCGGTTCCGGCACTGATTTCCGAGGTGACTGAGGAGATATGGAGATCTCCCTTTTCAGCGAGTATCCCGATTTTCCGGGAAGCCATCCGCAGGAAACAGTTTTTGAGGGTACACGAACCATCATGCACATGTATCCCTATCCCGTCAGGCGTTTCGACGAGATGAGTGCCCCCATCAAGTTCAAGGCTGCCAAAGCACTCTATACCCGCGCCGGCCGCAATAATCTTTAGAGAAGATGTATCCGCAGTTATACCGGCACCGGATCTGATACCGGTATCTTTAGAGAGTATACTTATGGTTGATCCGGAGATCACGATGCCTTTTTTAGCATGGATCCCGCAGATAACATCGGAGATATCCACATACACTGATTTTATGGATAATTTTCCCGAATCAACACAAATGCCTGTTTCACTTTCTGCAAGGATGAGCGATCCTTCACCCGAAATAGTCAGACCGCCATTTCGCACGCGTATCCCCGGACGGTGTTTCCCAATGATGGTATTTTCTGCACCCGAGGCAATGATAGAGATATCCCCGAAACAGTCGATCCCGGATCCATGATATGAATTCAGTGAAAGAACACGAGACCGCGCATCCCAGCTCCAGCCGTTCCCGTAACAATTCTCTTCAGAATTGTAGATTTTCCCGTTCATGACAAGTTGGGTATCGGAATAGATTTGCGGTGTCATATCCTCAAGTACGATGTATAGTTTGTTTTTGATATTCATAACAGTATGTCAGGGACATTTTAGTTCAATTAACATGAGTTGTCAGACGGTTTTTGGAATATTCTGAAGAAATGAAATACATATCCAAGACGAGCGAAACGCGCCGGAAAGACGCAGCCCGGCATCGGAGCAGTGAACCCTAATTAACCTATTTTTCATGCAAAAAGGTCAATTAATAATAATGTTTAAATATAACTTTGTTTTTTAAAAAAGAATACTTTAAATATAATAACTTACATATTACCTATTGTCTCTGAAATCAGGACTCGGGGGCTTAATGACACTGGGATGTATGAAAAATGACAAACGTAATCGCCGAACTAAAGCGGACAAGTTTTACCAGGGAAAATCATATCCCTTATCACTATCCGGAGCGCCCGACGTGTAATGCCGACACGGCAGAACTCTACGAAAGAGGGTGTGAGGTATCTGTGGCGTCACTACTTTCAAAATTATTAACAGTACAAGAATCATGTTCTCCTAAACCATCGAATGCACGGCTTTTCATTCTTGAAAAAAGATACCGTTAAATAGGAAAATTCTGCTGTAATACCTGTGACCCTGTCACACTTCTCCCTCCTTTTTTATAATGATGCTTCAATGAACCAGAACCCTCTCAGAATATGACGGGCATTCTGCGCCGCTGAAACCTCAGGATATATTTTACTCACCCACCAGCCTTATCCCCTTCTCCTTCCAAACTATTCTCCATGCAAAGCCCTATCCTCCAGGTGGCCCTTGACGTAACCGAGCTTACCCGGGCCCAAAAAATAGCAGAAGAGGCACTGGCAGGAGGTGCCGACTGGATAGAAATAGGCACCCCTCTGGTAAAAAGCGAAGGAATGCAGGCAGTTCGCGTTCTCCGGGCGCAGTTTCCGACCACAACACTCGTTGCAGATCTGAAAACAGCCGATACCGGCGGCATGGAAGTCGAGATGGCAGCAAAGGCCGGAGCAAATATCGTCTGTGTTCTCGCAAATACCGATAACGCCGTGATAACGGATGCACTTCGCGGAGCCGCCCTGTACGGTGTTGAGATCATGGCGGATATGATGAATGTTTCTGACGTGGTCACGCGTGCACGGGAACTTGCAGGTCTCGGTGTCCAGATCATCAATGCCCATGTGGGGATCGATCAACAGATGGAGGGAAAAGATCCACTGGACCTTCTGGATAAACTCGGAAACCTCCCGATCAAAATAGCCGTCGCCGGAGGACTGAACGCAGAAACGGCATCCAAAGCTGCGGCACGGGGCGCCGATATCGTGATCGTCGGAGGGTCGATCATCAAAGCAGCCGACGTCACCAAAGCTGCCCGAAATGTTCGAGATGCCATCAACCAGCCGACGGAAGGGACCTCGGTACAAATCAGTCTGGATGACACGATCCGCGGCCTTCTCGATCAGGTCTCCGCCCCGAACGTGACGGATGCCCTCTACCGGAAAGGAGCGATGAGCGGCCTTACCGTTCAGTATGTTCCAAAGAAGATGATCGGAAAAGCGGTCACGGTACAAACATTCGGGGGGGACTGGTCAAAACCGGTCCAGGCGATCGATGAATGCAGACCGGGAGATGTTCTCGTTATCAGCAATGATAAAAGAACCGACATAGCGCCGTGGGGTGAACTTGCCACCCGTTCGGCCGAGAACAAAGGGGTCGCAGGGATCATTATTGACGGGGCCGTACGTGACTGGGATGATATCACCACACTCGAAACTCCCGTCTATGCAACCTGGATTCAGCCGAATGCAGGAGAACCAAAAGGATTTGGCGAGATCAACGCCGAGATCTTCTGCTGCGGCCAGACCGTGAGACCAGGAGACTGGCTGATCGGCGATCAGTCAGGGGTCGTCGTTATCCCAAGAGAACGGGCATATGAGGTCGCACGGCGTGCAGTCGAGGTTCACAAAACCGAGGTCCGGATCCGTGAAGAGATTCGGAGAGGCGGGACACTCGGCAGTCTCTCGCAGCTTCTCCGGTGGGAGAAAAAGTGAGCAGAAAACCGCGAGTAGCAAATCCTTCAGACCCGGTTATCTGGTGTAAGGAAGCCGCCGGGCTGATGACACGCGGTGACGAGAAAGGAGCCATCTTCTGCTATCAGGAGTCGGTCAAACTCCGCCCGGGTATTCCCGATGTCTGGTACAATCTCGCCCTCCTCTTTGAAAAGACCGGCGAAAGAAAAGAAGCACTGGCAACGCACATCACGGCCGGAAAACTGTTTCCGGGAGATTACCGGTTTCCCGCAGAGCATGCCAGGCTTCTTGCCGAATCCGGAAAATATTCCGAGGCCATCGCCGCGGCATCGGATGCTTTGGTAAGTGCCCCGTACTCCCCGACCCTGCTTGCAAACAAAGCAGGCTATCTCATCTTTGCGGGTAACCCAAACGAAGCCCAGCAGACGGCAGATCAGGCCCTCGCCATCGATCCGAACTGTTCGCTTGCAATTCTCCACAAAGCCCATGCACAGGCCGCGCTCGTCGATGCGGCAAAAGCGAAAGAAACCCTGGAAAACAGGCTCTCGGCCGTGCCGGATGACTGCCGCCTGCAGAAATTGCTAGCAAATATTCAGGTAAGAAACAAAGAATGTGAAGAGGGTCTTGCATCAATAGAAAAGTCCTTCTGCTCGACCCAAACGATGCCGAAAGCTGGAGCCTGAAAGGCGCGGCCTCCGCGTATCTCAACCGGAAAGAAGACGCCGTCTCTACATTCGAACGGGCAATGAAGCTTGATCCGAAAGAGAAATCCTACCGGAAAAACCGCGACGCGGTGCGGAAAGGATAGAACCATTCATTCTTTTTTTTCAGTAGGACTTACGCGGTGTGATCTCAACCGGAAAAACAACTGAGGTCCTTTGAGATGTACGTCGCTTTCGTGTATAACATTAGTGTGGAAACATGAGAAATCACACCGCGAATAATCGCGAATAATCGCGAATCGCATTTTCCTTACGCTGTCTTCTTGTCCTCGTCGTTTCACTCCTCGGCAGCGTACCTACGCTTCGCCTCATCGGCTCCGCGTGGCCGGAACGCCAGCGTGGAAAGTCCACGAGCTGTAAGTTCGTGAGACGTCTCAAGAGCCTTTGGCTCTTGGACAAATGCTGGAAACCCCGCGTCGCGGGTTTTCTCCTGAGAAAATACTGATCTTTTTTGTTATTACAAGGACGTGAGATTCTTTATATAGGACTTACGCGGTGTGATCTCAACCGAAAAAAACTGATGTAAGTATGGGAGGTAATTCGATTTCGTTTAAGTCATTCCTGTGGACACATGAGATAAAAACCAACCGCGAATCGGCGCGAACCGCAAATCAGAGATTTGCTCTCCGCTTCGGGTCTTCAACCATCGCTTGAATCCGCCCTCCGGGCGAGACAATCGGATTTGCTTATCCTCACTCTCGCAATCCAACTTCGCTGTCTTGCTCGTCCCTTCATCGGGACCGTTCGGGCAAATCCTGTCGGCGCCCCAGCGCCTCCCGTGAGAGAGATGTTCATTGATCATTACATATGAGATAATTGTTCTTTTCTGGCAATCGCAATATGAGACGGAGAGAGGAATTGCAGTTTGGAGCCGCTGGGGCGGCGACAGGATTTGCCCGAACGATCCCGATGAGGGATGAACCGGCGGGACGATAAGGACCGCCGTGTTCATGTGAGGGAAAGCAAATCCGATTCTGGGAGCAAACCAACGGCTTGCGGGATTCGCGCCGATTCGCGGTTTGTTTTTTTCGTGCGGCCAAACTAGTCCATCCCCTTTCCGAATTGAATCCACACCAACACCGCGTAAGTCCTATTTATAGAAAACCCGCGACGCGGGTTTTCCAGCATGTTTCGTTCCGCCGTCACGACCACGCGGAGCCGATCTGGCGTAGCGTAGTGACGCGACCAAAGGTCAAGAGGGCGGAACAAGAAAAATGCGATTCGCGTTAATTCGCGTCGATTCGCGGTTGGTATTTTCTCATGTTTCCATACCCAGTCATCCCCTTCCCGAATTGGACCAACACCACATAACTCCTATTTCAGGATAAAAAATAGAGATTAAATATTCAGATCAGAAATTATAATCTTTCGCCGGAAGCAGTTCGATGCCGGCTTCCACGATTTTTAATGCTGCTTCACGGGGATTGGTCACTTTCACGATCAAGGCGCCGTAATCTCCGGAACGGAACGCATATGCATACTCGATGTTGATGCCAAGACCGCCGAGAAGATTTGCCACTTCATAAAGGCCTCCCGGCACATCCTTCATTTTGATCGCGAGAACATCCGTATACTGCAAAGCATAATTCTGCTTCGCAAACTCATTGAACGCGATCTCCGGTTTATCAACGATTGCCCGGATGACCCCGAAGTTATTTGCTTCGGCTATGTTGAATGCCTGGATGGATACGCCGGTGTCAAGAAAGATCTTCGCGATCGCGGCAAGCTTCCCGGCCTTATTCTCTGAAAAGATCGACAACTGTTTGATGATGTATTTTTCCGTCATTTAGATCACCCGATGATCGATTACACGTTTTGCTTTACCCTCAAAACGCGGGAGGGAGTTCGGCGGACAGAGCTCGATCTTGACAGAGACATTCAAAGCATCCCGAAGAGCACGCTCGGTACGCGTCTGCATCTCCATGAGACCGTTAATACTATCTGTCATCGCATCAGCCTTTAATTCTACCTTTACAAGCATGTCGTCAAGAGGGCCTGTCCTGAACACTTCGATCATAAAGTGGCTCGTGAGATACGGATTTTTCAAGAGAGCGTGCTCAATCGCCGACGGGAAAACATTGATCCCGCGGATGATCAGCATATCATCGACCCTGCCCTGCAGACGGTCGATCCGCGGCGACGTTCTGCCGCAGGCACAATCTCCTTCAATAATAGACGTGATATCTCCGATCCGATAGCGGATCATCGGGATCGCCTCCTTTTTCAGGACCGTGATCGTCAGTTCTCCCATCTCGCCCGGAGGGAGCTGCTCGCCGGTCTTTGGATCGATGATCTCGGTGTAGGCGATATCTCCGCAGATATGCATACCGTTCAGCTCGCTGCAGTCCGTAAACATCGGACCGGAGATCTCGGATGTCCCAAAAATGTTGTGTGCCGTGACGCCCGACTCGGCGTAGATATATCGGCGCATCGCATCCGTCCACGGCTCGGCGCCGAGAACTGCTGTTCGAAGATCCGTGTCTTTGCTGAAGTCGACGCCCATCTTCTTCGCGACATCGATCAGATGGATGAAGTACGAAGGAGTACAGGCGATCGCCGTCGTTTTCAGATCCTGTATTAACTCTATCTGCCGCTCGGAGTTTCCGGTCGATGCCGGGATCACCGTCGCCCCGACCTTCTCGCCGCCGTAATGCAGACCGAGACCGCCGGTAAACAGACCGTATCCATAGCAGACCTGCAGCACATCCTTTTTTCCAACCCCGCAGGACACGAGAGAGCGTGCGACACACTCGCTCCAGAGATCGATATCGTTCTGCGTGTAGGCAACGACCGTCGACTTTCCAGTCGTCCCGGATGAAACATGATACCGTACCAGATCTTCATGCGGAACACAGACGAGCCCGTCCGGATAATTATCACGGAGATCCGTCTTTTTCATAAACGGCAGCTTGGTGATATCGGCAATAGAAGTAATGTCTGCAGGTTTCACACCGGTCTCGTCCATCTTTTTATGATAGAATGCCGATGAATCATACAGACGCGTGACCAGCTTCTTCAGTTCCTGATACTGGAGCTTCGAAAGCTCCTCTTTTGGCATTGTCTCGATCTTTTCGTTATAATATGCCATGATTAAATGACCCTCAGGTCAACAACTCTCTTTGCTTTTCCTTCGAAGCGGGGGAGAGAACCCGGCTCCACAAGATCGACCTTCGCACGCAGCGTGAGCGTGTCCTGCAGGGCCTTCATAATCTTCGTCTGCAGCTTCGAGAGATCCTGAAGTTCTCCCGAGAAGATATTCTTATTCATCTCCACCTCGATCATCATCTCATCAAGATGGTTCACCCGGTCGATATAAACCATGAACTGATCTCCCACTTCGGGGATATTTTTCAGCACATGCTCGATCTGACTCGGGAACACGTTGATCCCCCGAACCGTCAGCATGTCGTCGCTTCTGCCGAGAAGTCTGGCGATCTTCTGACCGCGGCCGCACGGACACTCATCCTCCATGAGCATCGTGATATCGCCGGTCCGATAACGCAGGAGAGGCATGGCCTCTTTTACGATCGGGGTCACGACCATCTCTCCCTTCTCTTCGGGACCAAGCACCTCGCCGGTCTTCGGATCGATGATCTCGACGATATAACAGTCATGCCAGATATGCAGACCGTTCTGCTCGGGGCATTCAAAGGCAACGCCCGGACCGAAAAGTTCGCTCATCCCGTAACTGTCGTACGCCTTGAGGCCGAGACGGTTCTCCAGATCCCGGCGCATATTCTCCGACCAGGCTTCCGCTCCGAAGCAGCCGATCTCAAGCGAAGCAAGATCCGCATGCATCTCCTCTGCCACCTCGGTCAGATGCATCGCATAACTCGGCGTGCAGTGAAGACCTTTGACCTTGAAATCCTGAATCATCTCGATCTGCCGTTTAGTGTTGCCGACGCCTGACGGAACGACGGCGCAGCCGATCTTCTCCGCACCCATATGGATGCCGAGCCCGCCGGTGAAAAGAGAGTAGTTCGATGCATTCTGGAAAATATCGCCGGGTCGAAGCCCGACCATCGTCAGGTTTCGTGCGATAAGTTCCGACCACATATTGAGATCGTTTTTCGTATAGGCAACGACCGTCGGTTTTCCGGTCGTTCCGGATGTCGTATGAATCCGGTTAACCTGACGCATCGGGACCGCTAAAAAGCCAAACGGATATCCGCCGCGGAGATCTGCTTTCTTCGTGAACGGGATCTTTGCCAGATCGTCAAGTGATTTTATATCAGACGGGGTTATTCCCGCATCCTTGAACAGGGTATTGTAGAAACCGATATTCTGCGTCCTTGCAACCGTCTCCATGAGACGTTTGAGCTGAAGCTCTTCAAGAGCCCGGCCGGACAGGGTTTCCATCTTCTCATTCCAGAACATATGGTTAAGTCCTCTGCAGATGGGGGCATGACATAGTGTGTCATGCTACACTTTAGCACTCTATTAGATTGTTTTATACGAACATAATGGTTATTACTTGGACTCGAGCTCTACATTACCATGCTAATCAGGATAAATGCAATGGCTCCAAGAGCGAGCATGATGCATGAATACTGGATACCCCACTTGATAGACCACGTACCCATCATCCCGGCCACAAGCCCCGAACAGAACCCGTGGATAAGGATCGAATGATAAATGATCATCTGATACGTCTGGGCGGGAAATCCGGACCCCGAGCTGGAGCTAAGATACGAGAGGGCTTCTGAGTTTTCCATCATGATGTTGAGAAAAACCTCCGACATGATGACCTGAACGAACACGAAGACCGCGAACGCCATGAAAACGATGACGACATACACGCCCATATCGCTTTTCCGTTCCCGTTTCAGCGACTCTCTGTTCTTTGCTTCATGATACTGCAGGTCGATGTTAAGAGACAGATCATTCGTGAAATGTTCGGTCTGGGAGAGGAGAATGACCAGACGGTCGACTGAAAGATTTTTCATACGGTCCGCAAACCGCTTTAATGCAGACGAGAGTTTCTCTCCCCAAAGGAGATCACGGGAGAGAATACGGATATCCTCCTGAATGTAACTTTTTCCTTCCTGTGCGGTGAGTTCAATGGCGTGGGTCAGCGTCATATTGTATTTTACCAGAGAACTCAGCTGACGGCAGAAATCGGGAAGAGCGCCTTCCACCTTATCTATTCTGGGGACGTAATGCCGATAACTTATTGCATACGGCATGAAAGCCACCAAAAGCATGACAACGATCACATCATCGACGGCCATGTCCAATTGATAGATCATATACGGATTAAAAAAAGACCTTGACCGTGGAAAAGTAAAGGATAACACCCGTTATCAGCGACAGAGGGATACTGAACACAAAAACAAGAGACGGTTCCTCCCGGATGGCAAGCCTTGGGTGACGGATAAACTCCATATATTTCAGGCGTTTGTCGTATTTTCTCAGTTTTTCAAAGAGGGGGGTTTCATCAACTTCCGATTCAACTACCGTAAGCTGAGGATACAGGGGAACGGTTGATCTGGGCATCTGGATGCGTTTGATGATGTAGGTCTGGCCGAGAGCATCCAGCAGAAGGAGAAAGATCACCGTTCCAATCGGAAGCATCAGATAAACGACAATCGCGAGGATCATCGGGTCCGATCCCGAGATGAGCCCGATAACCATGATAACGATCACCACAAACAGGGGGCCGGCAACGAAAAGGGTGATATACATCTCGGCGATCGCCCCAAGCGAGGAGAGGTAGCTTCTCTGCGCTACCTCGCCCTCTTTCTGCATCTCCTGAAGTTTTCCGTGCAGAAAAACTTCGGCATTACCGATCGACCGGTATGTCGAAGATAATTCCGAAAGGAAGAACCGAAGTTTATCGGAAGGCGTGGTATCGGCAAGCCGCTGGATGGCAGTGAACTGGTCGTAGCCGCAGAAATCCATATCGGAAACTAACTGACGGAACTCTTTTGCCGCATCGCCGTAAAAATCGGCATACTTGGCAATGGAATGAACGGAGGCATACAGGGTTGCCCCGCAGTGGTGCAGAGCATACATGAACGATACCATTTCATACATGGATGCTTCGATGAACCGTTTCCGGCTCCGCATTTCCAGCTTCGGATAGGAGATAATTGCATAATAGACGGCAACATTTACAAGAACCGCGATCCCGACTGTCAGAGGATAGGTGAAGATAACATACTCCGGGTCCGTGAACAGATTCGCAACCGGGAAGAAGAAAACGTCAATAACGACGAGAGAGAAAACAATGAGAATACTGGCAATGAAACCAAATGCCCGTGCATAGCGAACAAGCCCCTTGACATCGATATCGATACGCGCCGAAAAGAGTTCCTTTTCAAGAGCTCGAATGCGTTCCGGAGATGGAGTTAAGGGATTTCTCATGGCCTACTGCTGCTTCTTTTCCGGGGCTGATCCGGAGGTCTGTTCATCTGCATACAGGTCAAAGGATGAAATATCTTTGTCCGGGGCAACTTCGAAGATCGGCTCCGGTTCCGTCGGGCCAAATATCTCCTCTTCCGCCGGGGCGATGCCCGGGACATCATAGAAGAGATCCTCTTCAGCAGCGGGAGCTGTCTTTACTTCATCAACAGATTTTGGAGCAGGCTCCGATCCGGCACCCGAGGTATCAATCGGCATGAAATGAACTTTCGGCAGCTTATCCTCGGAAACGGGCACCAGTTTCGTAAAGGAGCCGGACCCTTCGGCCGCGGCCTTGGACTCCCCGGAGGGTTCCGGAATATAGCACACGCGGGAGGAATCAGAGCCGTCGCCGCGATCGGAGACGGAGGATCCCACCCCGTATGCCGCATCGGACTCCGCAGGTCCGTCCACCAGCTCCGGATACTCATCTTTCGGAATCGGGCGGTTGGCCAGACTCTCATGCCGCTTGCACTTACCCGGAAGAATCTGGACAAGATCGCCGACATTCGCCATAACATACTTAGGTCTTGAAAGAAACAGCCAGACGATCCGTGCAAAGTCCCGGTAATCCCTGATATCCTGATCAAGCATTGCCTGCAAAACCGCCGTGCGTCTGCGAATATCCTCGCTCATCGCGGTCATATTCATACCGGTCTTTTCAGCGATCGATGCATAGACTTGGGATGTCCCCGAGAAACTGGGTGTATCTCTCTGGAAGTTGTAGAGAAACACCGTGTTGATCTCAAGTTCGCCTTTATCGGTCATACCCACGATCTCGGTGATCTCCTTACACCGGCGAACCTGCTTCTTGTTCCTAAACAGACTTCCCTGACACAAAACGATGTCGAGGGTTTCGATCGTTGCCTTAGGTACATCCAGCGGAGGGTTCTCCAGACGGTGAATCACCATTGCCACATCGCCGCCGTGCAGAGTGGAATACGTCGTGTGTCCCGAGTTCATCGCCTGGAAAAAAGGTCTGGGCCTCGACACCGCTGACCTCTCAAAGAAGGATATACTCGGGTCTCTGACGCATCGCAGCTTTCAACAGATCGAACATGGAGATATCCCGCTGTGCGGTGGTGATAGCACCCGACGAAAGCGGCACGAGACTCGCAATCCAGTTGTCATGCTCCAGCATGATCTCGCGGGTATCCTCGATGGACACCACCTTCGAATGAGCGGGGATGAACTGGGAGATAGCATTCAACGTAGTCGTTTTTCCCGAAGCCGTTCCTCCGACGATCAAAATGGAGTAGTTATACTGAACCGCCATCCAGAGATAGACCATCTCATCGATCGTAAACGTCTTGTTTACCAGAAGATCAATCGGCGAGATCGGATTCTTTCTAAACTTGCGTATCGTAAATGAAGACCCGCGGGTCGAGACCACCGTACTGTAGGTCAGCTGGATACGGGATCCGTCGGACAAGGTCGCATCCACGATGGGATTGGAAAGGGAGATGTGTTTTCCGGCTTTCTGGGCAAACAGAACGACCAGACAGTCCAGTTCCCGGGGGTCGGTGAAGAAGATCGAGGTCTTGATATCCCGGTATTTACGGTGATACAGATAGACAGGCAGATCATACCCGGAACAGGAGATATCCTCGATCTCATGGTCTCCGCGAAGGATATCAACCCGGCCCCACCCGAAAAACGTGCGTTTCAGATAATACCGCATCTTGTATACGGTGGAGTTGGTAATATCCAGATCATAGGACGCGAGAAGCAGGTCGATCGATTAATACAGGACCTCCAGCATATCGTTCAGTTCGATATCCTTCATGATCAGCAGATCACGAACGGCAGGCTGAAGGCGTTCGAGAAGTTCGGCTTCGAAATACGTCAGAGCAGGTTCGTGGGCAATATAGACATTTTCATACTCGGCGGTTCTGATGATGGTAACACGCGTGAGACCCGGCTCAATCCAGTATGCTTCGAGAATTTCGTCCGTTTTTCGCAGTTTGGGAGAGACTAAGGACCCGTCCCGTTCGAAATCATACTCCGGGAGGGTCTCATATATATCCTCTTGTGCCTCTTCCTTGTTTTTTCTGCCAAACATCAGCGATATTCCTGTATGCATCCCGGCAACATTGTGTTGCAGAAATAAAGATTAACAGTAATTTGTATGTTGCAGTTATATATTTTCCCAGGATAAAAAATAATTCCTTCGCAAAGGAGTATATGATACAGAGAAGAAATACTGTGTACTATGGTTTGGATATGCGGCAGGAGAGAGAACGGAGTATCTCCCGTTATCGCCGCACTTTTGATTCTTGCGCTTACGATACTTCTGGTTGGAATTTTTGCCGCCGGCATTCTTTCAATGAATAATGTGGATTCTGCGCCGATAGCGGGAATCACCATTTCAGAGAAGAACGGCATTATCACCCTGACCCATTTTTCAGGAGATACCTTTCCTGCCGGTGAATATGCAATTTTGGTTAACGATGTTGACCAGACCCGAAAATTCCATGGAGATGTTGTGGATTTTTCTCCGGGAACCAAACTTGTCTGGGACAGAGGGACAACCCAGCCCCTTCTGGTGGTGTCCGTCGTATATACCGGGAGCGGGGGGGCAGTCGTTGTTGCCGAAAAACGGTTTTCCTCGAGTAATATCAATCAGATACATGCAGCATTTACTGCCATGGTGACGGAGGGGAAGAATGCGACGAGTCAGGTGAAGGTGGGCGTGTCGGGTGCAAAACCTCTCCCCGGCGTGATTGCGGATCTTGCTGATGTATGGGTCGTTCTCGATCAAGTTTCATACCAAGCGACGTTGGAGTTCACGGCCGAAGAAAGTTCGCCCGACATGGAGTTTTCCAGGACCGGCGGGAACGGGCAGACGGCAGATACGAGAGCAGCGGCGTTTGTGTATGATACGGCAGGAACATATACGGTTCGGTTGGATATCCGGAATGTTACATCTGGAGAGGTTGGGATAAGCTCAATGAAGATTTCTGTGAGAGATCCGGGGGTTACGGCGATGGCGTGGATCAAGAGAGATAGCCTCGTTACCGGTGGAATTGTGGCACGGACGACGACGGGGGGGACTGGACTGGACACTAAATCTGGAGGCTGGGCATTGCAATATTATAATTCCAGCTATGCCGGGGTCGAGTTCAAAGTAATACTTACCAACTCAGGGGTGAATAATGATTCTCAGATACGATCAAAAGCAGAGATGATTCCCGGGATATGGTATAATGCAGCAGGAGTCGTCGATCAATCTGGAACAACTACTGAAGAGACGCTCAGAATATATGTGAATGGCACATATCCAACTTCGCCCACATTCCAAGGAATAAATCCTACTGGAAAGAAATATCTTGTGTCGCCAAACGCGGTCATCAGGCAAAATCTTTCCTTCAACGTGGCATCGTACTCTGAAGTGCCGTTTCCTCTGAGCGGGCCCGAGATCACCGCGGTCTATGCTGCTGAGAAGGATGATCCTCGGTAACGAGGGGGTTCTTGGCCGAAATACCTGATGTACGGATAAGATGGAGAGAATATCTGCAGTCTCAACACTCCATATCCCCCTCCGCCTCCACTCGAAAACCACCATTTCGATTCCAAAATCACCGTCTGCCAAGCAAAAACACCCCTCTTTTGACCAGCAAAAAACCATCACCCAACAAAAAATACGCCGAATCCTGCCGATTTCAATTTTTACCCGCCGAAAATCATCATTAAAAAAATGGTCAAAATTGATCGGCGGGAGGTGATTTTTGAATCGAAACACCTATTTGCGAGTGGAAAAATGATGAAAAATTCGTTTGGGGAGATCATCTCAAAAACGATCCCGGAACACCCGATCCAATTCGGGAAGGAGTTTGTTAGGTGTGGAAACCTGAGAAAAAACCAACCGCGAATCGGCGCGAATCCCGCAAACCTCCGGTTTCCTCCTCGCTTCCGACCGCCGTGGGCGGTCTCAGCGATCGCAAGTATATCGACTTGCTCATCACCTCCACCATGACCGCAGATTTCATTCAGACAGCAATCTCGAAGTCCGCAAAGCGGATCTTCACCGCAGAGTTTACGAACGCCGCCGCGTATGATGCGATCGTCGCAGAAATTACCGGCGTGGATAACCCCCTCGGCCTCGCCGAAGTCGAGCTCGGGAAGCAGACCTACAAGACCTATGTCGGCTACTTCGATCCGAACACCTCCGAGATGAACGGCAAGGTTCAGGTCACGGCATATACCCGTGATGAATATGCCGCAGCAATCACCGCCCTTACCGGCAGTGCGGATCTCAAGACCGCATTCGGGAACGGCGGCACGGCAGAGACCTCCGTGATCGGTACCGAAGCTACCTGGAACGTCCGCATTTCCGCGAAGCTCGGGACCGATACTTTCCAGCTCAGTCTCAACCGGGATTCGATGACCGTCTCCGGTTATGCCGACGACGCCACCCTTGCAGCGGTCGATGCCTGGGCAGACACGAAGCCGGCCCTGAACGAACGTGAGGTGCGGAGATGCAGATCTCCAGCCGCCTCCGGAAGCTCATCATGCTCTTCCTCGGGTTTCTCATTATGCTTTTTGGGAAGCTCGTTGAGGAGGCGGGGACCTTTAGGTCCCTCAGCGGAGCAAATCTCTGATTTGCGAGTTTTCTTGCTGGGCAGAGGTGAACACACCTCTGCCTGCGAGATATTTTTCTCTTGTGTCTACACTAAGGCCATGAACGAAATCGAAGTACGTCCAAAACGACTTCAGTTGTTGTTTGTTCTGTTGAGATCACACCGCGTAAGTCCTAGATAAAAAAAAAGATAGTGGGTAGCCTCAGAGGGTGAGGTTATATCAGATTGATCGTGCCGGTGTAAATGGTCTGATCACCATCAGAGAATGTACCGACTACGGAGATAGATGCAGCGCCAGCAGAAAGTGGGCTGGAGGTGTTACTGAAGGTCACCGGCACTCCTACTGATCCAGCTGTTTGTGAATCAAAGTATGTCGAACCGTCATATACAGTAAGATTGCCTAAACCAGCAGTGTCGCCGCCGGTAATCGTAATCAGTAATGTTGCATTGTCTGCAACAGCAGCACCCTGGACTACTTTCACACCAACAACATGGTTCGTTCCAATACCCCCGGTCATGCCCATAACGACAGCCGAGATGATAGCGACAAGCACAACAGTGATTGCCACAAGGAGAATCGTACCGATAACCGGGGATACTCCGTCATTTTTCTTTGTACTTACTTTCATAGTATGCACTCTAATTTTGTATCGAATCGATGATAATGATATCTCTAATGGAACATTCAGTATAACCACAATATTATCATGATTTTTCGTGGAAATTACCACTATATTGGAGAATGTTGAGTGGTTACCCAAAATAGTGGTGTTAACGGAACTATCAATTTCAAAAATAAAAAAATGAAAAATTTTTTAACCCAAAAATGGGTGATACTCATTCACGAAATTACACGAGGTTAATCGTGCCGGTGTGGACAGCAAATCATCGCCGCCCCCTTATTTGATTAGGAGTTCCCTGGTGTTAATCTCAATCCAATTCGTGAAAGGCATAACTTATCCCCAATAAGGTAGATAGAGATCAACTGCCTGATCAACAGTTGGTGTCGTTGTTTGTTGACCGGGTGCAAAACGCATAAATATAGCCCGATTATTTGTTGAACCGGCTACTGCATAATATACAGATCCGGTTGGAGTAGTGTTAGTTTCATCAATTGTTCCTGAGTATAAGGTATACGACCCTTTGTTATAGACCCCACCCCCTTTTACTGTAGCATAATTTCTAGCAATACTACCACCAGTCATTGTTACACTCCCCCCATCATCAACAAAAATTCCCCCGCCATATTCAGCATTATTATTAGCTACAATTAAATTACTCTGGACACGCAAGGTCCCAGCATTATAGATACCTCCACCTTCCCCACCCTCCTTAATTCCATTAACTACAGTAAGTACCTCATTGATAGATAACGTCGCCCCGTTTTCAATTACAAGAAGAGGAGCGCTTCCAACCTGATTCGTACCATCCAAGACTATTTGCACCGTATTGGACGAAAGAGTTCCTGTTTCTATAACTAGTAATGTTCCAGCATAACCTGGAGCTCGACTAATCGTAATATTATCTTTGCCATTTTCTTATAAATCTGACTCCATCCATCTGTGATATAGAGTATATTATCAGAACCCATTATCTCAGGTGTAAGGACAATGGGTTCATTACCAACAATGATATCTCTGAAGAGAAGAAGGGAATTACCATTACCAATAAGATCTGCAGTACCCTCTTTCCACGCGGTAAGTGAATCGACAAATTCAGAAGCATTTGCATAGGGTTCGCTTCCAACTACATAATACGGGCTGGGCGTAGGTGTCGGCGTCGGCGTTACCGTCGGTGTGGAGGTTGTCGGAGTGGGGGTCGGAACAGGTGTCACGACAACACCCGAACCTCGATACAACAACTGGTCACGGCCCAATGTATCTAGAGCGATGATCGTAAGGTTTGCAACATAATAGTCATCAGGCAGTTCGATTGCCTGACCTGTACGCCACTCGGTCCAAGCATCACCACCGCCGTGATACAGCATCTGGGGATCGGCCGAGGGGATAAACTGAACATTGGGCGTACTCTCAACGGCATTCTGGGTAGCTGCCGAAATAGTCAGACCTATCACCGATGCTGCGAGAACAACCAGAAGCAGCAGAAGAACAACACCAACTACGCTGGAAACCGCAGAGTCGCTTCGCAGCATCAGACACCCCTGACATCGACACGATATTCCGGCGTGGTCATGGTAAGATGGAGAGATTCGCTCGAAAGCGGGGTAATCTTCATTGAGGTTGTATTATCTGTTAGTTCCACGGTGATATCCTCCACTATGTTTCGATACTTTATTTCTGTTTCGTTGAAAAACGCACTCCACAATAAAGCATCCCAACGGTCATAAGCCTCATAGGTAATGGTTATCATATGATATTCGGATCCCGACGACGGAGATGAGGGATTAACCAGAAGGGTATCCACCGGGATACCCTCGGAACTTCCGACCGCAAACGATCCCTGCATTTTCGGAATGACCATGTTCACATAAACAACAGGGTCTGAATTTTCTATAGTTAGTGAAGGCGGAGTCACCCACACTGCAGAGCCATAATCTTTTCTATACACGCCGCCCGCCCCATAGCCGATCCGGGTGTTCGTCGTTCCAAATGTCGCATACAACCGACTGATTTCAGTGGTGCTGTATGGCGTGTCGTCGACATCGACACTGAGCGTTCCAACACCCTCTTCCATAAACAGTGCCCCGTCGGCATAAGCAGATGCAGCAGGAATCAGCATACTCACACTCACCCCTACCCACGTATTGCCACTTTGATTGAGATTATCGACGGCAATTTTGTAATCAAGAAATGAATTCGTTACCTCAATAGCGTGATAATCCTCCGCATCCCGAATTTGTTCCGGCACGCCGACGACCGCCCACATGCCGATGATCATCGCAATGACCAGTAATACCATCACAAAACCAACCGCCATGGAAAGACCGGAATCACGTTTCTGCATCATGATTACCGCAGCTCCATACTGAATACGCATAAGTGATCCGAACCCCAAGTTACAATTTTCTCCAGTCGGTAATTCAGCGTGGCAACACCAGAACCTCCGATGACCGTCTCGTGAACTTCAGTGGTATTGACCACAATGATATATCTCCCCGATCCGGAATCTGAACCGGAAAGAATAACGCGATCATTCTGAGAAAGAGTCCCGCCGTTATAGAGGATATTGATCTCTTCGGCATACATGTTCGAAGAAGTGTAGATGATCTGGACGGCAGCATATGTTTCGGTTACTCCCCCGGTGTCAACATCATAGGTATTGCCGTATGTCAGCGTTACCGTGCCAAATGACGCGGCCAGCAAAAGATTTGGAAAGATCGTAACCTCGGTTCGGTCAGCTGCGGGAGAGAGGGTAAATACCGCCTGGCGTGTTATACCGGTGGAATTCGAAAGCCAGACTGTATCAACATCGGCTTTCATTTGAGCGAACTCGAGAAAAACATCACCGTTATGCACCTGTTCGGCATTGGTTCCCATTATCGGAAAAGCGATCAGTACCCACATTATTATAATCAGAATAAGGACAGTTAAGATCAGAGCCACACTGACAACTTCCGAAAGACCGGAATCGGCATTTTCCTTCATTGGGGACCTCCTGCCACAACTTCATACTTGACCACGGTAACGGTATCGAATGTTTTTATAGTACCATCTGTATTTTGTATAAATTCGTTCCAGGGATTGCCCAGATCAGGCTGATATAATGTTACGTTTGCCGCATGATACGTGGTCTCGCCAAGATATTTGTATGTCAGACTCAAGGGAATATTTCCAAGGATCTGCTGTTCCCCGTAGTTCGAAGGAACGGTCACCAGAACAAGGTCCGAAGATCCCGCAGACGGGGGAAGAAAAACATACGGCGCCGCATTTTTCTTTCCACGGAAAACCGCTCCGCCGTCGTAGACGATGCGGATATCCGAAGCAGAATAGTTTGCAGAGTTATAGGTTATTTTGAGAGCGGAAACAGCGACTGGACTCTGTCCACTCCTATTTATCCAAAATGCCGTTCCGTTGCCAAGAGAAAATCAATACCGTATTTGATGTCGGCGATTTCTTCGGTGACGAGACGGGCATGTTCCGTCTCGACCGCATTTCCCTGGGCCGGAATATACACCAGAATCCACACAGCCGAGACTGCCACAATCAAAGCGATTATCAGGATAAATCTGATAACTTCGGCGACGCCGTCATCAGCTGTATGCGCATTCATAGTGCCCAAATAATGATTATTGTCTAGTTTTGCTGTGAATACTATAGAATACTTCTGGATAAGGAATATTAACCGTGGCGCAATGCATATAAGCAAAAACCGAGTACATACTACTATGGATAAAACAGGACTTATCACTCTGATTGTAGGTATTATTCTTCTTGCACTGGGTATTCTTGGAATCTGGTTCAACCTTGATCTGTTCATTCAGTTCGTGCTGGGAGGATTCGGGCTCGTTCTTGCCATATGCGGTCTTGGTGCAATTCTTCTGGGCATTCTGATGCTCAAAGAATAACTTTTTTTTATGCAGAATTTTTCTCTCAAAGACACTCCGTTTCAGCTGGATTTGACGGTCTCCTGCGGCCAGGCATTTCGATGGCGGCAGCATAACGGATTCTGGTATGCGCCTGTCGGAGACAAAATCTGGAAGATCCGGCAGGAAAATGATGTTTTGCGGTACGAAGGACCGACTGAAAATGAACTCGTCACATACTTCGGACTGGATATTCCTCTTGACACTATTCTGGATGAGATCGATACAGATCCGGTGATCCACGCGGCAATCGAACGATGCCTGGGTCTTCGCATCATCAGACAGGATCCATGGGAGTGTCTGGTATCGTATATCTGCGCAACCTGTGCAAATATTCCTGGCATTATGATGCGGATCGAGAATCTCTCTGAGAGATACGGGGACAAACTCGAGATGGACGAAATGACGTTCCATACGTTCCCAACGGCAAAACGCCTTTCGGAGGAGGAAATCTGCTCGATACGCACATGTAAAGTTGGCTATCGCGACGCATACATCTGCGGGGCTGCAGAAATGGCTGCATCCGATGCCAACTGGGCAGAGAACATTGTAGGCATGCCCTATTCCGAGGCACACGAGAAGCTTATGATTCTGAACGGCGTGGGACCAAAGGTGGCAGACTGTGTACTGCTGTTCGGATTCGAAAAATACGAGGCGTTTCCTGTCGATGTGTGGATCGAACGGATCCTTAGGACAAAGTATCTCGGAGGTACGCGAAAACTCTCGTATAAGATGGCAGGATCATTTGCCAGAGAACATTTCGGTCAGTATGCAGGATATGCTCAGGAGTATTTGTTTGGGATACGGGAAGAGATCAGCAGGAAAGGCGGGTGAGTCATTATCTGACGTGTACAGCCAAGGAGGCGTCTGCGTTAAACATTGCTGCTGAGACTCGGAATATCCAGATGAATTGAAATAAGACAAAGCAATATTATAACCCCGGATTTTACACCATTTTTTGGTAAAAACTCATTTTTGAGACTAATTATTACTCTGAAGCACAGTCGTTAGATATATATAAGCTGACAGAGAATCCATGAAATATGCATGAAAAATCTGCTGCTCGTCCTTGCCGTTATCATAATGAGAATTTCTAACAACCTTTTTTTTGACAGAAAGTACTTTCTTTTCGTACGTTGAGTAGTATGTATGGTGACTTTCAGCAGCTTTGATCTCAACCAGGCATATCACGAACGTTATGAAAAACTTGGCGACCGTCTCTCCGACGTTGGTAAAACACTTGATTGGGATGTGTTTCGCCCTCTTCTTGAATCCATGTATGCAAATAGATCCGGCAAGGGCGGTCATCCCAATGTCGATGTCATACTTATGTTCAAGATTCAGCTTCTGGAAGT
>NIZU01000111.1 GCA_003315675.1 Methanocorpusculum sp. MCE | reverse complement strand
TGGAGTTCGAGGTCGCGGACCCGTTCCATGAGGTCGGCATAGTCGCGTTCGAGTTCTTCGAGGCGTTTTTCCATGTTTTCCTGGGATGTCATGTATAGGAGATTGGCTACATCCATACCCCCTCACCCCCCCCAAAAAAAGAAGAATACCCATTATTCCTTGACGTTTTTTTTTTAAATTTACACTCTGTTTTGAATCGTTTTCACCTGATAGATATTATAACAAAATGCAGCCAGCATATTTTTCACTCGTACTCTTTGCAGCGTTGTTACCTTTCCCAACCCTGCATGAAAAACATTTTTTATCACTACATAGGGTCTCTCGCCCTTTGATCTCTTCCTACTTATTCGCAGATTTCTCAGTTTATCTCGTATGCCAATGGGATGCCCTCTCGCTCCCCTTTTCATTGTGGCACTATATCCCTTGCATTTTGCTCCCTGATATCCCCGATCCCGATAGACCACTTCTCCTTTTTCTGAGAGGTCCACCTGACTATCATGAACATTTGCCGTGGTGGTTTCAATGCGTCGAATAAGATCGTGCGTCGTATCCATGATGGTATGAAGTTTATAGCCATAGTGCATTTTGCCGTTCTTGGACATGATTTTTCCATCTTTATCCCGTCGTGTTTTTGCCTGATCTCCTCGCGGCGTGTCTTTCTTACAATGACCGGGTTCAGCATACACAAACGTTGCATCCTGAATCATACCTTGTTCAATTTTCAGACCTTTCAGGTCAAGTTGTCTCTGAAACTCCTGCCAGACCAATGTATCAACGCCTGATTCGGACATGCGCTCCCGAAATAACCAGATCGTTGAATTGTCGGGTATTTTGTCAGGACACCCAAGAGTTCGCAAGATCGAATCTTGCTCACCGTTTCGGGCTAACGCCCTCACTTACCATGCCAAAAAGAAAGACGATCATAAATTTCACGTTCAACGGCGAGATCAGACAGATTATACCAGACTTCCAGAAGCTGAATCTTGAACATAAGTATGACATCGACATTGGGATGACCGCCCTTGCCGGATTTATTTGCATACATGGATTCAAGAAGAGGGCGAAAGAGGGCGAAACACATCCCAATCAAGTGTTTTACCAACGTCGGAGAGACGGTCGCCAAGTTTTTCATAACGTTCGTGATATGCCTGGTTGAGACCAAAGCTGCTGAAAGTCCCCATACATACTACTCAACGTACGAAAAGAAAGTACTTTCTGTCAAAAAAAAGGTTGTTAGAAATTCTCATTATTTTTTTTTACGCCTCCTGGTATATTATATCTTGTCTATTCTCCCCTGATTTTTGTCCAGTTTGTTAGGAGCATCAGGCTCTGTCGTTGTATGCATTTGAGCAGTAGTTTTCCATTTCAGGCCGGATTTGTGCTGTTTTTGCGTTGGAGTCCGTTGATACGGAAGGGGAAACCTTATAATCCAACGGGGAATTTCGGCAGGAATTCGCAATCTAATGGAAATGCTGAGGATCTACCGATAATTGATGCGATACTCATCAAAAAGTCGTCAAATATGAGTGACAAACTAGATTAGAGTTGTCTTGGGTGTCTGGTCACTGCGCATTTTGGTTTGAAAACACACGTGTCGTTTTGGCGTGTTGATGCCACGCATAGTCTGCCGGGTCGATAGATTTTTGGCGGCTGAAAAACAGCGATGCAGATAATCTTAGCTGAACCTTATTTTCAAAGGAATCCCCTTCCGCACATAATCACCCTTTGATCCAGCCATTTATCCCTGCGGGGATACGATATTTTCAATGACATGGCACGTGACCCCCCCCTTTCATCTACCTGAACAATGCCGCCACAAGCTGGCCGAACCCTCCCGCCGTCAGTGAAGCAATCTCGCAATCCCTCTCCATGACGGACCTATCGATCTCACCGTCCTGAAGAAAAAAGAAACGTTTCGTGCAGCGCGGGTCAGCAAACATCTCTGCGGGAAATGAGAAGGACAGGTATCTGCTTAGGTTCATTCCTCAACGATTTTTTGAATAAGTCTCGTCACGCTCGGCTTCTTCTGCCTCTTCACCCGTGAAACTCTGCTCACCGGTGCTGCATTCATCTCGTCATTCAGCCGTGTTGTGATCTCATCGAAGATCCGTTGATAGGCGATGCAATGCGGATCGACCCCCTCGAGGGACCCTCCGGTCGGTGCAATTGCATTGTACTGGCATCCTCCTCTGCAGTAAGTGATATGTGCGCAGTCTTTGCATGCCGTGTCCACAAATTCCTTGAATGCAAGCATCCGTTTTCCTGCGGGGCTCTCCATCAGGCTCTCAATCGACGGGGCGTCTCTCACATACCCCATTACCCATTCCGGCATCCCGATAAACCGGTAACAGGGATAGATATCCCCGTCTGGTCCGACCGCAAACGTTGTTCCCATACAGTCTGCATAGGTGCAAACGCTCCCTGCCCGGGTAAACACGGACCGGCAGAGATCATTGATGTTCATAATCTCAAGATCGTCTGCATGTTCGATCGCTTCGTCCAGAAGATAGACCAGAAGGTCGCCGTACTCCTCCGGTTCAAGGGTCCATGCATTCGGATTCTCTCCTTTGAGAGACGGCAGAGCCGGGTGGAGTTTCATGACCCAGCCCCGTTCTTTGAAAAAGTTCACGATCGCTTCCTTCTGCTTAACGGAAGAGTTGGTGAATGTACAGATGAACCTGACCATAAGCCCGTGGTCTACGGCGATATTGTAACCGGCAAGGCAGCGCTCAAAGTATTCATCGCCCCGCTGATAATTCGTCAGCTCCTCTGGTCCGTCAATGGACGAACCGATTGGGACCCGGTATTCTGCAAAAATTTCGGCGAGTTCATCATCCATCAGCCAGAGATTGGTCTGAATGGCAAACTCGGGTGAGAGATGCGGTAGTTCTTCGGATATCTTTTTGAGCGCCTTCCTGTAAAACTCCGCTCCGGCAAGCAGCGGTTCTCCGCCGTGAAAGGTAAATGTAACCCGCTGATCTTCGAGCGGTTTGAGCCACCTGACAATATCGTCTATCGTGTCAAGCGGCATTCTCGGCGATGTTTCATCCGAACTCCAGCAGTATTTACAGCGTCCGGGGCAGCCGAGTGTCGGGATAATCATGACATGAAACGGATTTTTCATTGGTGTCACTACATTTGTCATGATACATGTTTATTATTTTTGTCTGCGCACAACTAGATGCATGACAGCACAGAAAGTACTTCTTTCCACCAATCACGGGGATATCGTCCTCGAACTCCGTGAGGATATGCCGGTGACCGCCGGTAATTTTGCAAAGCTTGTCGCTGACGGATTATATGACGGCGTCATCTTTCACCGAATCATCGACGGATTCATGATCCAGGGCGGCGACCCGACCGGTACCGGCCGCGGAGGGCCGGGCTACAAGATCCCCGACGAGTTCATGCCGGACAACAAAAACAACAAAGGCACGATTTCTATGGCAAATGCCGGACCAAATACCGGCGGCAGTCAGTTTTTCATCAACCTTGCGAACAACAACTACCTCGACAAAGCCCACCCTGCTTTTGGAAAAGTGGTTGAGGGTATGGATGTCGTTGAAAAACTCGGCAAGGTCAAGACCAACTACTCGGACAAACCCTTAGAAGATGTTGTGATCGTAAAAGCAACTCTTCTCTAATCTTTTTAAAAAAAGGTGCGTGATCAAACGCACTTCAGTTTGACCAGATCCTCTTCTACCGAAGAGCTTGGCTGGAGACCGAATGTTTTCACCAGGACATCCAATACATCCGGGGAGATGAAATTCGGGAGCGACGGTCCGAGCATGATGTCTTTGATGCCTAAGTGCAGCAGTGCCAGTAAAACCAGAACCGCTTTTTGTTCGTACCAGGCGATGTTGTAGGAAATCGGCAGATCATTGGCTCCGCATGTGCATGCTTCTGCTAAGGTGAGCGCGATCACGACCAGACTGTAGGAATCATTGCACTGTCCGGCATCCAGGATCCGCGGGATGCCTTCGATGTCGCCAAGATCCAGGAAATTGTATCGGTATTTGGCGCATCCTGCGGTGAGGATGACCGTGTCCTTTGGCAGAGCTTTGGCGAACTCGGTATAATATTCGCGTTTCTTGTCGCGTCCGTCGCAGCCCGCCATCACGACGAATCTTTTGATTTTTCCGGTATTGACGAGCTCAAGGACTTTCGGTGCAAGGGAAACGACCGCATCGTGGGCACATCCCGTTAAAAGCGCGGGAATGTGCAGATCTTCGGGAGCCTGGCAGGTTTTTGCGAGGCTGATGAGGGCGCTAAAATCTTTGGTTCCGTCGGGATTTTCTCCTATGTGGGGGCATCCGGGAAATCCGACCGCTCCGGTGGTGAACACATGCTTTTCATAGGAAGTTGCCGGCGGGACCAGACAGTTTGTCGTAAAGAGGATGGGTCCGTTGAATTTCGGGAGTTCCGTCCGCTGATTTGCCCAGGACGATCCGTAATTGCCTTTCAGGTGGGGATACTTCTTCAGGCCGGGATATGCATGCGCAGGCAGCATCTCTCCGTGGGTGTAGATGTCGATCCAGGTATTTTCCGTGGCTTTGAGGAGAAGCTCCAGGTCTTTTAAGTCGTTACCGGTCACGAGGATCCCCGGATTCGTCCCGACCTTGGACGGTACGCTGGTGATCTCCGGGATACCGTAGGCCTGGTTTGCGGAATCCAGCAGAGCGAGGGTTTTCACACCGATCTCTCCGCATTCCAGAACAAGGCCGATCCTTTCCTGGATATCCATGTCCTTGAATCTGGAAGCGAGTGCTTTTGTGATGAACGGCAGAATCGTCTCGTCGGTTTTTCCAAGAACGACCGCATGGGAATAGTAGGTAGCGAGTCCTTTGATGCCGAAGAGCAGAAGGGAGTAAAGGGATCGGGTATTGACGTCCTCGATTGTGTCAAGACCGGTAAGCCCGGAGGTTACGATCTCCTCTTCGGATTTTGGCGTCCATGCACATGCCGCCGGCTCTCCCGGAACTGTCGGGAGTGCATCTTTGTGAGATGTAATACAGACAAGGTAGCTGAGAAACCGGTTTTTATCAAACCCGGTATTGGTCTGCGTTGAAAACAGGGCTTCAAGAACGCAGGGTTCCAGACTTTTGTCCGCTGATTCCAGCCGATAGGCAAGTCCGGACAGGGTAAAGAGTACAGCATCCTGATATGCTGAGATCACGGCGTTTTTTCTACAGACTCCGCCTGATGTGGAGGCAGGAGATTTTGCTTCCTGACATTGTTGACAGTACATCTTTTTTCACATTAGTATCTTTTTACTATTGCATATATTATGTATACAAAGTAATATACGCATGAGTTTCCAAAACAATACTATGGATGAGTGCTGCACCGTAAACCTGACCGTCCGGTATCTGACGAAAAAATGGACTCTGCTGATTATTCTGGAGTTGTATAAAGGGGATAATTATACGCGGAGATTCTCTGAACTGAAAGCGAGCCTCCCGGACATAACGCCGAAGATACTTTCGGAACGTCTGCAGGAACTGGAAGCGGAGAACATCGTCTCCAAAAAAATCGATGCAACAATCGTTCCGGTAAAATCTGAATACACGCTTACCGAAAGCGGCGTTGAACTGATTGCGGTGATTCGTGATATTAAATACTGGGCATTGATATGGAAGATCGACAACATTCCGTGCGGCAGTCAGGAGTGCAAACTCTGTAAGCTTTGATGGTTCAATTCTGATTTTTTCTGAAAAGTGCATCTAAAATCAGCATCATATACTTTGGCTTCGAAGTAAGCACTATGAATGCAAAAATCTCTTCCCGTACGGTATATCTTATGATTGGCTTTGCCGTACTCTCTCTTTTTGCCGGGTTTCTTGGAACCCTCGTTACAATCACCAGTCCAGACTCGTGGTTCGCTCTTGAACTGATCAAACCGGCCTGGCAGCCCCCGAACTATCTGTTTGCTCCGGTGTGGACGACTCTTTATATTCTGATGGGTATCGCCGCCGGTCTGGTCTTTGCAAAAGGATGGGAGAAAAAAGAAGTTAAGATCGCTACAGTCATATTTCTGATCCAGCTTGGACTCAATGTCTTGTGGTCGTATATGTTCTTTGGGTGGCATCTTCTGTTGGGATCAACGATCGAGATCGCCGTTCTGCTTGTGATGATCTGCGTAACGATGTATTTCTTCTACAAAGTCAGCCGTCCAGCAGCTTACCTACTGATCCCGTATCTTCTCTGGGTGTCTTTTGCCACAGTCTTGACTGCCACGATCTGGATGATCAACTAGACGGCAAAAAACTCCTAACTTTTTTCAAAAACGAAGGGCCAAGGCCGGGGGTCGAACCCGGGTCTAAGGATCCACAATCCTAAAGGATGTCCAGCTACCCTACCTTAGCCTGAAGCTATGTCTTTGCCGATCCGGCCCAAACACTCTATTAGATATGGTGTTTAGAGATATTAACATATCTTTTCTCTGTCCCCTTTATATTAATAATCCAGCACTGCCAATAGATAATCACTATTTATCTCTGTATGGTCAGTCATCGGAGAATGGGGATTCAATATCATGGAAGAACACATCAGAACTCCCATCGTCTGCGTTTTGGGGCACGTAGATCATGGAAAAACTTCGCTCCTCGACCGTATTCGCGGGTCGAAAGTTGTTGCAGGCGAAGCAGGGGCGATTACCCAGCATATCGGCGCTACTCTCATTCCGTTTGATTCTATTGCAAAAATGAGCGGCGATCTGGGCAGGCTCAAAACCTCGGTCCCGGGACTGCTGTTTATCGACACGCCCGGCCACCATGCATTCACCACGCTTCGGGCCCGGGGCGGGGCTCTGGCAGATATCGCGATTTTGGTTGTCGACGTGAATGAAGGGTTCAAACAGCAGACGATCGAAGCGCTTCAGATTCTTCGGACCTGTAAAACGCCGTTTGTTATCGCAGCAACCAAACTCGACAAGATTCCCGGCTGGCGTCCGACACCGAACGCTTCGTTTCTGGCTGCATACAAAAATCAGAGCGAACGGGTTCAGACCGAATGTGAAAACAGGGTGTATGAAATTGTCGGCAAACTATCGGAGATGGGTTTCAACTCCGAGCGTTTCGACCGGGTGAGTGATTTCCAGCGTAATCTCGTGATCGTTCCTGTGAGCAGCATGACGGGCGAAGGGGTCGGCGATCTTTTGATGATCATGATCGGACTCGCCCAGCGGTATCTCACCGAAGGACTCAAAACGACCACATCGGGCCCTGGTGTCGGGACCGTCCTTGATGTCAAGGAGGAGAAAGGTCTTGGAACAACGCTCGACGTCATTTTGTATGACGGTATCATTAGTGTGGGTGATGAGGTTGGTATCGCCGGCAGCGAAGGTGCGCTCTCGACCAAAGTCCGCGCTCTTCTCCAGCCCCGTCCCATGAAGGAGATCTTAATCGAGGATCAGTTTATGCGGGTAAAATCCGTTGTGGCGGCAGCCGGTGTGAAAATTTCCGCGCCGAATCTGGAATCGATCGTTGCGGGTTCGCCTATCCGCGTGATACGCGGCGATCATGATGAGGTTCTGGCAAAAATCGATGAGGAGATGCAGGAGATCAACATCAAACTCTCCGATGTGGGAGTCAGCGTCCGGGCCGACACGATCGGTGCACTGGAGGCCCTATCCAATGAACTTGACGCGAAAAACATCCCGATTATGCGTGCGAGCGTAGGTCCCTTGTCCCGCCGGGATCTGATCGACATCAGCGTGATCAAGGAGGATCTCTTCAAAGTTGCTCTCTGTTTTAACGTTCCCCTCCTTCCCGATGCCGAGGCAATGATTCGGGATGAGGAGGTCGATGTGAAGATCTTTTCGAACCGCGTCATCTACAAACTCCTTGATGATTATCTGGCATGGCGTGATGAAATGATCCGCGCCAAAGAGGCGAAACAGTTCGAGACGGTCGTTCTCCCGGCGAAGTTTTCCATCCTGCCGGGGTGTGTTTTCAGGATGAGCGGTCCGGCGGTTGTCGGAGTGCGCGTTTTAGGGGGGACACTGCGTCCGAAGGTCAGTATTGCGACCCGTGACGGAAAAATCGTCGGGGAGATCAAACAGATCAAACTCAACAAAGAGAGTGTCGGCGAGGCAAAAGAGGGCGCAGAGGTCGCCGTTTCGATAGACGGGGTCACGATCGGCAGACAGATCAATGTCGGCGAGACGCTTTATGTGGCGATTCCCGAGCGGCATGTGAAGGTTTTGGAGACGGAAATGCTCTCGCATTTAAATGCAGGCACCGTCGAAGCACTCGAAGAGTACACCGGCATCTTCCGGAAAACACAGCCTTTCTGGGGCAAGTAGTATAAATGTGGAGATACTAAATATATGGGTACTTCGGCATCATAGATATCGAGGAGATGTGTATATACAATGGTAGACTTTAAGGTCGTACTGTCAGACCCGAAAACCGGTCTTTCGTACAAAATAGATGCAGCGGGTGCAGCAGCAGGTGCTCTTCTTGGAAAGAAGATCGGCACGGAAGTTGACGGCGCTCCGTTCGGCATGAGCGGCTATAAGATCACAATCACCGGCGGATCCGACAAAACCGGAACTCCTGCACGCCCGGACCTTCCGGGTAACGGCAGAAGAGGGATTCTGATTTCCGACGGATTCGGCTTCAATGCAACCCACAACGGCGAGAGAAGAAGAAAGAGCCAGCGCGGAAACGAGATCGCTGCTGACTTCGTTCAGGTTAATGCAAAAATTACCGTTTACGGTGAAAAACCGGTTACCGAGATTTTTGCTGCAGCAGCAGAATAAATCTCAATATTTTTTTATTCTTCGATTCTTTTGATAAGATCGGCTTTGTAAGGTTCATATGCGACGCGGTATTTTTTTGCGAGGAGTATGACCGCCGCCTCTGGCCCGATCAGATTGTCGAAATGTTTTCTGATGCGTTCCATCTCGCTGGCGAGGTCTTTCTTTTCGATCCTGGCCGTTTCAGCGATGTCATCTAGGAGTTTTTCTAAGGTATCGATCGTCTGGCTTTCATCAATGACAAAGATCTCGTCTGTCGCGCGAAACCCGAGCGGGATTTTCACTTCGCGGAGGTCGTCACGAAGCGAGTAGTCCCCTGTGTTCTCTTTTTTGATGAGTCCGGTTTTTTCAGCGATGGAAATCAGTTTTTTTGCCTTGTCCAGGCTCATCCATTTTTTATCCTGCGTGTAGTAGAAGATTAGATCAACCTGACGGAGATGATCGGCATTTCTGTGTCGGAAAGGAGCGGCGACCGCGGTCTCGCGTTCGGTCATGCAAAAAGCTCCTGAATGATCTTTTTTAGATCAAAGGATGATACACCGGGTATCGCCGGGGATTTTGTTACGTAGACGTCCGTGAACGGTCCTTTGTCGATGCCTTTGACGAAGATTTTCTGTTCGTTCATGGGAACACTGCCGCTGGATTTGAGGATCGTATCGGTGAGGATTATCTGGATATCGGCTTCGTCGGTAACGTCTTCGAAGTGTGAGGTTTTACGGATTCGTTCGAACCCGAGCCGGTCGTGGGCAATCGAAACGGCGATCTCCCGTTTCACCGGCCCGGCCGGCGTTCTGAAGTTGTCCTGCCGGTCGGCAAGTTTCGTCATTCCCTGCATGTATACGGAAAAGGGCTGGTAAACGTCAAACATCAGATCGCAGGTGTGGGGAAAGAGATATGATACGCGTCGCATACCAGAGTATTCGTTATCCGAATACATGAAGTTGTCTTAAAGAAAAGAAAAAATAGAGAATTTCTAACAACCTGAGAATTTCTAACAACCTTTTTTTTGACAGAAAGTACTTTCTTTTCGTACGTTGAGTAGTATGTATGGGGACTTTCAGCAGCTTTGGTCTCAACCAGGCATATCACGAACGTTATGAAAAACTTGGCGACCGTCTCTCCGACGTTGGTAAAACACTTGATTGGGATGTGTTTCGCCCTCTTCTTGAATCCATGTATGCAAATAAATCCGGCAAGGGCGGTCATCCCAATGTCGATGTCATACTTATGTTCAAGATTCAGCTTCTGGAAGTCTGGTATAATCTGTCTGATCTCGCCGTTGAACGTGAAATTTATGATCGTCTTTCTTTTTGGCATGGTAAGTGAGGGCGTTAGCCCGAAACGGTGAGCAAGATTCGATCTTGCGAACTCTTGGGTGTCCTGACAAAATACCCGACAATTCAACGATCTGGTTATTTCGGGAGCGCATGTCCGAATCTGGCGTTGATACAGTGGTCTGGCAGGAGTTTCAGAGACAACTTGACCTGAAAGGTCTGAAAATTGAACAAGGTATGATTCAGGATGCAACGTTTGTGTATGCTGAACCCGGTCATTGTAAGAAAGACACGCCGCGAGGAGATCAGGCAAAAACACGACGGGATAAAGATGGAAAAATCATGTCCAAGAACGGCAAAATGCACTATGGCTATAAACTTCATACCATCATGGATACGACGCACGATCTTATTCGACGCATTGAAACCACCACGGCAAATGTTCATGATAGTCAGGTGGACCTCTCAGAAAAAGGAGAAGTGGTCTATCGGGATCGGGGATATCAGGGAGCAAAATGCAAGGGATATAGTGCCACAATGAAAAGGGGAGCGAGAGGGCATCCCATTGGCATACGAGATAAACTGAGAAATCTGCGAATAAGTAGGAAGAGATCAAAGGGCGAGAGACCCTATGTAGTGATCAAAAATGTTTTTCATGCAGGGTTGGTAAAGGTAACAACGCTGCAAAGAGTACGAGTGAAAAATATGCTGGCTGCATTTTGTTATAATATCTATCAGGTGAAAACGATTCAAAACAGAGTGTAAATTTAAAAAAAAAACGTCAAGGAATAATGGGTATTCTTCTTTTTTTGGGGGGGGTGAGGGGGTATGGAGGTAGCCAATCTCCTATACATGACATCCCAGGAAAACATGGAAAAACGCCTCGAAGAACTCGAACGCGACTATGCCGACCTCATGGAACGGGTCCGCGACCTCGAACTCCA
>NIZU01000110.1 GCA_003315675.1 Methanocorpusculum sp. MCE | reverse complement strand
TATGCAAATAAATCCGGCAAGGGCGGTCATCCCAATGTCGATGTCATACTTATGTTCAAGATTCAGCTTCTGGAAGTCTGGTATAATCTGTCTGATCTCGCCGTTGAACGTGAAATTTATGATCGTCTTTCTTTTTGGCATGGTAAGTGAGGGCGTTAGCCCGAAACGGTGAGCAAGATTCGATCTTGCGAACTCTTGGCTGTCCTGACAAAATACCCGACAATTCAACGATCTGGTTATTTCGGGAGCGCATGTCCGAATCAGGCGTTGATACAGTGGTCTGGCAGGAGTTTCAGAGACAACTTGACCTGAAAGGTCTGAAAATTGAACAAGGTATGATTCAGGATGCAACGTTTGTGTATGCTGAACCCGGTCATTGTAAGAAAGACACGCCGCGAGGAGATCAGGCAAAAACACGACGGGATAAAGATGGAAAAATCATGTCCAAGAACGGCAAAATGCACTATGGCTATAAACTTCATACCATCATGGATACGACGCACGATCTTATTCGACGCATTGAAACCACCACGGCAAATGTTCATGATAGTCAGGTGGACCTCTCAGAAAAAGGAGAAGTGGTCTATCGGGATCGGGGATATCATGGAGCAAAATGCAAGGGATATAGTGCCACAATGAAAAGGGGAGCGAGAGACCCTATGCAGTGATCAAAAATGGGATGATAGATATTCTCTATTATTACCTGACTTTGACAGTTGCAAATAATCGTCTTCCTTCAGACATCCCGTAAACGCAACAAAAGAGAAAACTAGTCCCTGTGAGCCGTCAATTTAATTTTACACAATGCAAACCAACAGACGCACAGAGACACTCAGTATTACACCCACTCCCCACATATCTTTTCCGATTGGCCCGCTCCACCTCAGCGAAAAAATGTTCACCTCCCTTGACCTTGTCTCCCTCTTCTCCCCGCTGAAAAAGAAAGGAATCGACATCTCCACCCTGATCAAAGCCCTCGCCGCCTACAAACTCAGCGACAACTTCAGCTTGAAACGTATAGGGACCCCGGCAAATAGGATATACCACCGCGGACCGCCTCCCTAGGCAAAGCCTTGATCGTAAACCTTCGGTTTGTTCTCCGACTCGGGTCTACGGCCCTCGCTTGTTCGCCACCCCGCCTCCGCGCCGGATCGCAAGTTCTCACTTCGTTCGAACTTGCTCAGCTAAGGCCGCCCCTACGGGGCAGCCCGCAGTAACCTCCCGCACCTCAAAAAAAGAGAGGATCTTCTTTCCTCCGCCCCTGTCCCCATTCTGGTGATTTTCGTTGGCGGGTTGGACGCTGAAAGCGGCCGACCTCAGCAGAGCAAATCTATGATTTGCGTTTTTATTTTCGTGAATTTCGTGTGATGAGATCTAACATCCAAAGAATCCCGCTTAAACAAATTCGATACAGTTCCCCAAGGAGAAGGGTTCGCAAACTTTCGGTTTGCTCTCCGACTCGGGTCTACGGCCCTCGCTTGGGCGCAATACGACTGCGGGTGTACGAGAAGGCTTCGCCCCTTCGGGGCTCGCGCAAGGGGAGGAGAACAACGCCCCCAAGCATCTGAGAATTGAGGGAATAGATTCGATTTTATGCGCATTTTTCAATTAACATACGGAATCTGATGTTATATATTGTAGTACAAGATTAGATTAAATCCAGTTGATTTTTCAATTCAAAGGGTGGAGGTCTTGATGAATTAGACCCACACCGATACTACTATTATCTCAGGGAACAAAGACTACACGTATTACTCAAATATTGATTGTAACAGGAGGGAGGAGAAGCATGCTCAAAGCATTGGATGTAGCAAATTTCTTTGTGGATTTAGCAAATAACACTGTCGAAGAGTGCATGACAAACTTACTGGTAAATAAATTTCTGTATTTTGCTCAGGCATGGAGTCTTGTTCGCTTGAACAAACCATTATTCGAGGAAGAAATCCAGGCGTGGCAACTTGGCCCGGTTGTGCCTTCCGTTTATCGTGCGTTCCAACCGTGCGGTTCTGATCGAATTAAAGATGTTGCAACTGATTATTCACTTGAGGCGTTTTCACCAGAACAGATCGAACTCTTGCTTGATGTTGCACGATACTATGGGCAATACTCTTCCACCAAACTGATAGATATGACCCACGAAAAGGGAGGGCCATGGGATGAAGTATATGAAATGGGAGTGCCATTCATTGTAATTTCCAAAGATAATATGAAAAATTACTTCTCCAAAGAGGAGTTACCTTCGTTCAAATTCACCTATAACCCCGAAACAGATGTCATCGGACATCGTGACGCAGAAGGATACTTAGTCTTACCAAAAGAATATGATGATGAAGCCGAATAAATGGGATATTTGGCTTGCTTCAATCAAATTTGAAGAAAAACCAGACATTAAAAATCGTCCTGTCTTAGTAATAGCCCCGGATATGGCATATTACGTTTCCCTGAAGATTACAACACATGAGCCACGCAATGTATACTCTAATGAGCATCGGATAGTGAAATGGGAGGAGGCAGGTCTTAATAAACCTTCAACCATTCGGGCTTCAAAAGTCTTACATGTGATGGAAAGAGATTTTGTTCATAAAATCGGGCACTTTCACCCAGTAGATATCATGGCAGTTCAAAAAATATTAGAGCGGAACTTTTAGATTTGACTATTAATTTAATTGGATTGTTTTCATCTAGAAAAATACGCGCTTGCTTTTTTGCGTTGTAAGAAAGAACTCGCATATATACTTCTGCTAAGAGCAAAAATATGCAGAATGGAATATTATGACCTCATACCAAAAATCATATCAATATTTGATATGATCCGGATTTTTCAAACTTCACCATAGAATCTCTCGAGAATGAAACAATTCTCTTCAGGTCACAAAGACATCTCCTGACGCGAAGGCTTCGCCCCGCCCATAAGACAAAGCCGGCATGCCCGTTCACCAAATCCTCACGGTAAATATGTAAGCTGCGTAATAACCGTTAGACAACCCGTACCCGTATTGGTAATCTTACCGCCAGATAGTAGACTGGTTGCTATTTACCGTGACATGTATTAGTGTTTTTGCCCCGGTATATTGATGATAATCTCCCAATAACCGGATTTAGCAGAACCAATACGCTGAATAGCGCCCTTTTCCTTCAACTCCGCCAATAACCTCTTTGCATGACGTAAAGACACATCAAGATTTTCGGCTATCCTTTCTCCCGTAATGGCAGGATTAACCGGATAGTTCAAAGTGCCATGATGTTTGGCATGGAGGCGGGATTTTTGGCAGGGCGGGAGTGCCGCGAAAATTTCGTTTGAATCAGTAAAATGGAGAGTATCACATCATTTTGTTGACGTCAACAATATGATACCCGCGGACAAAATGCCCGAGTCGGAGAGCAAAGCGAAGCATAATGATTCGCGGTGGAATTCTCATGCGTCCGCACGTATGTCGTACATGAAACAGAAGTACATCCAAAGAATCTCACATACGAAATCGAAGTACATCTTATACGTACATCAGTATTTCTCAGTGGCGATCACAACACCGCGTAAGTCCTATTACAAAAATACGATCCATTTCAATGTCACATACAGTTCAACATATATGTCATTATAATGTCAAACAATAAATTTAATTTATCACATCATAATGTCGCATTTATTCAATAACATTATGTAGAGAATATCTATCAACCCATTTTGACTGTATTCTCTTTCGTGATATTGAGGAGACGCATGATGTCAGAAATCACCGTGTGCTTCGCAGGCTTCTTGTTTATCTGATAACAAATATCTCGGCTCCGTTTTCATACCGCAAGCTTGCTTTGATGTATAATGTAGATTCCAGAATTGTTATTGATTATATTTCATTTGCGGAGGATGCTTTCCTGCTTTTTGAGCTGCAGAATTTCAGTTATTCGCTGAAAAGTCAGAATGCGGGTCATAAGAAAATCTACACGATCGACACTGTTTTAAGAAATTCAGTTGCGTTTTCTTTTTCTGAGGATGAAAGCAGACTGGTTGAAAATCTTGTGTTTGTAAATCTTAAGCATAATGGCTATTCAATCTACTTCTGGAAGGATAAGAATAAGGTTGATTTCGTGATCCCGCATAGGGACTATACGCTTTCGGCGATAAATGTATGTTATTCTGACGACATTCCCGAGCGTGAGATCAAAGGTCTGAATGAGTTTGAAAATGCGTTTAATGGAAAGATTAAGGCGCGAATAGTTATTACTAAGGATGTGGAAAAGGAGGAGGACGGGATTTTGTTTATTCCGCTTTACAAGTGGCTGCTTGCAGGTTCTGGAGATATTTTGCAGGAGGTGGAATAAATGAAGATCGCAGTTGTATTTGCCGGTGGAGAAACGATTTTGTAAAAGTCCGAGGTGCATGTAAATCCCCTTGCCAAAAAAAAGAGAACAGCTAAGGTTGTCGACTTAGCATCCAAACCGCAGTCGCAAATCAGAGATTTGCTCAGCTGAGGCCGCCCCTGCGGGGCAGCCCGCCTCAGCTGAGGGACCTAAAGGTCCCCGCAGTCGCAAGTTCTCACTTATGTTCGAACTTGATCGCAAACATTCTGTTTGCTCAGCTAAGGGCGTCCGCCCCGCACCCCAAAAAATGAAAAGAGATTTCCTCTCACCATCTAATAGCAAAAAACCACAATTTCTCCGCCCCTGTCCCCCTTTTCGTGCATTTCGTTGGCGGGTTGGACGCTGAAAGCGACCGACCTCAGCCGAGTAAATCTTTGATTTGCGTGTTTTCGTGAATTTCGTGTGATGAGGAGTAACATCCAAAGAATCCCGCTTAAACAAATTCGAATCTGTTCGCCGGGAAGGGGGGCGCAATAATACGGCGGATGTACTCGGGTCTTCGACCCTCGCTTGCTCGTAAGTATCCTCCGAAAACTTGGTCGCAAGTCTGGCGACTTGCTCAGCTGAGGCCGCCCCTTCGGGTCAGCCCGCCACCGCGCGGTCAGGTATTTATATTGCGTTAAATCATAGATTGATTATATGTTCGGAGATACCCGGACAGGAGGTCAGATATGATGAATGATATTCCCCCAACACTTCTGGAACAACCAAAGCCGCTCTTTTTCAAAAAAAAGGTATATTCCGGCATGCTCTATGCAAATGAGAAAGAGAATCGGAAAAACCAGCTTGATCCGATGAAGGAAGGTGAGATAATAGAATCAGTGCTCCGACATTCCTGGAGCCTTCTCGATGAAGCGACCTATCTGAAAGCGTTGGTCAGGGTTCTTGAGGGAGATCTCGCAAAAACAGAGAAGAGACCGGCATGTTTTCTTTCGAAGCTTGGGGTGGATGTATGAGCGGAAAGGGTCTCGCCCCTGCCGAGGAACTATCTGAGTTTCTGCTGTATAATACGGACGGGGGGAATACGCGTGTTCAGGTTCGACTGTATGAGGGGTCGGTGTGGCTATCTCAGCGTTTGATTGCGGATTTGTATGACCGATCTCCAAAGACGGTGAGTGAACATATCGCGAATATTTTCGAGGAGGGAGAGCTTGAGCCGGAGAAAGTCACCCGGGTTTTTGATGTGGAGCAGGATGAGGGCGGTCGGTCGGTCGTCCGTTCGATTGTCTGCTATAATCTGGAGATGATTTTGGCGGTTGGATATCGTGCCAGATCTTCACGGGGAACGCAGTTTAGGAAGTGGGCAACGAGGCTTTTGCAGGAGTATGTGGTGAAAGGGTTTGTTCTCGATGATGAGCGTTTAAAGGAGCCCGCAGGGTTTGGCCAGGATTATTTCGATGAGCTGCTTGAGCGGATTCGTGCGATCCGTGCGTCAGAGAAGCGGCTGTATCTGAAGGTTCGGGATATTTACGCGCTGAGTGTGGATTATGATAAGAATCATCCTGCAGCGAAGAAGTTTTTTGCAGCGGTGCAGAATAAGATCCATTTTGCGGTTCACGGTCATACAGCGGCAGAAATTATGATGCTGCGGGCGAATGCGGATTCGCCGCATATGGGGCTTTCGACATGGAAGGAAAGTCCAAACGGGAAGATTCGTCTGGCGGATGTTTTGACGGCGAAGAATTATCTTTCGAGCGAGGAGATCACGACGATGAATTCGCTGGTGAATCAGTTTCTGGAATATGCGGAGCAGCAGGCACGTTCCAGGAAGGTTATGACGATGCATGACTGGGAGGTGAAGCTGGAGGCGATTCTTCGGCTGAATGATATGAGTATTCTTACGAGTGCCGGGAAGGTTTCGATGGAGCGGGCAAAGAGTAAGGCATCCCGGGAGTTTGCTGCGTTTGAGGCACGGGAGCTGGAGCGGGAAACTGCGCAGGATGAGGATGAGTTGGAAGATGTGCTAAAAAAGCTAGTATATATCCCGAAATCTTATTCCGGCAAAGATAATGGGTGTAATGAAAATAGATAATCTTTTAAATGAAATCCCAACTGTCCGGTTTAACCGGATAGTTCGAAGTCAGATATTCGGCATGGATGCGGGATTTTTTGCCGGGCTGGAATACCGCGAAAATTTCGTTTGAGTCAGTAAAAAGCAGAGTTTAACATCATTTTGTTAACGTCAACAATATGATACCCGCGGACAAAATGCCCGAGTCGGAGAGCAAAGCGAAGCATAATGATTCGCGGTGGAATTCTCATGCGTCCGCACGTATGTCGTACATGAAACAGAAGTATATCCAACGAATCCCGCTTGAATAAAACCGATTCTGTTCACCCGGGAAGGGGGGTTCGCAAGTCTGTCGACTTGCTATCCGACTCGGGTCTTCGACCCGCGCTTGGGCGCAAAACGACAGCGGGTGTACAAGAAGGCTTCGCCCCTTCGGGGCACTCGCAAGTTTCCTCCGTAAACTTGCTCAGCTGAGGTCGTCCGCGTTCCGCGTCCAACCCGCTCGCGCAAGGGGGAGGAGATGGTGGGCGGTAAACGACGGAGGGTGTACAAGAAGGCTCGCCCCTCGGGAGCAAAAGCGGCAAACATGATATCTCCACCGCGTCGGGTCGCAAGTCTTCGCTTCGCTCAGCCTTGCTGCGCTGAGGGCGTCGACTTCGTCGCCACCCCGCCTCCGATAGATCATTTGTGATCTGCGGGAGAAATATATCCTTGAGAAACTCTTCAGCACGATGATTTGCCTCTTTATTAAAGTGATCCTGCTGATTCTTTGTCCGATCCTTCCAGGGTTCGTCTTTATCATAATCCAGAATACACCAGTCAATGATCAGATCGATATCTTCAGAAAAACGATCGATCAGCCCGTATGCTTTTGATAAGCTCGTGCCTCCTTTGAATGTCAGAGTATTTTTCCAGGGGCAGTCGTGAAAAAGATGATTCGGCATCCAGCAGACCCAGATGTCTTTCTCAATGATTGCCTCATTGATCCCCATCTTGTCAGCAGTGTTCCGGAATAAAGCCACACGATCTTCTGCCGGACGTTTTGCAATATTTTTCATGGTTCTTTATGCACAGATAGTTTTCAGATGAACGAGATATTTTTCTTTAGAGAACGTACAATCGATAAACGCCATCAAATCAGCTTTTTTATCAAATTTCATTTGATGCGTCATTTCTGAAAGGAGAGCATCTGAAAGAGCATTTCCGCCTCCATGACTGATATGCGTATGAATATACGGGCTCAACCGACCCCCGGGTGTTTCATATCGGTAATAGATGTGATGACCGCTTCGCTTCTCGCAAAATCCTTTTCGGATTGTAGCACGGGCAAAATCATCTTTTCTTACCGGCATTCAACTCCCGCCGTCCCGCTCATTCAGATAGGAGAGAACCTGATCAAAATCGATGTACTCCTGCAGCTTACTCTTTATCAGGAGTCCGTCATCGGTATGCTTACTATCGGGAAACACGGTAAAGAAGAGAACATGACCCTCAACGCACTCCTCCAAACACTCAATTGTCCTCTGATAGGTCGAACCATACCCGTTCAAAGCGAGTTCATCATTTTTAAGACACCACACCGCATTATCGATATCATAGGAAAGTTGGAATTGGATAGGCTTATGTATCGTATATCGACCAAGAGAAGTAAGTTCAACCGACAATGTACCCATACCCCCATACGCAAAGACCAACTCCTCCAATGCTTGAATCGATGACGCCACAACATCTCCATACGTTTGATCCCCTTTCCGAAGAGCAACAATCCGCTGATGAACCTCGGCAGATACCATAACGGATTTTTTGTGTTCAGCATCCATCGTCTGCATGATACAAAATACTAGGGGGTGTAACATAATAGTTTTTCTACATCAGATACGTGCGATCTCCAAGGCTGATTATTTTAGAATCCATTCGGTAGATTGGATGCTGCTAAATATCCTGCAGAAGAAATACTATTGAATATCCCCCCCATTCTCCAAAGCCATAGAATATGAGTGAGTACTGCAAGGCTTTCGAAAAATATGTTGCGGAAACGTCAGAAGGAATATCCAAAATCTATGCATATATGATATTTTGGATCTGATTACGGCTCTATTCAGGTTCCCGTGCTTTTGTATAACGCGAAAGCGGGGATAATAACTCTTATTCCCATTCATTTGCCGAAATTATTTTCATGATGCACTTTTTCAGCGGCTGTATGTCATTTTGCAGAACATTCCAGACAATTTCCCAGTTAATATCAAAATAGCCTTGAGTCAGCCTGTCCCGCATCCCGGATACGCTTTTCCATGAGATGGCAGGGCATCGTGCTTTTTGTTCATCCGAGAGTTTTTTGCCTGCCTCTCCAATGATCTCGAGCGGCTATTGCACAAAGTGCTGAACTACTCTATCCGTGTCGAGTTTTTCAAAGGTCAGACCTTTTGTGTTCTCTTCCAGAAAGAGTATCTCGCCACGAATGTGGAGCATGAACATTTTATCTGTTTTCATATCATTACCACTTCCGCGATGACTTCCGATCGTATGTATGGGCTAAGAGAGCGTTCTGCTATCAGGTCGACTTTCCGTCCGAAGAGTTCTTCCAGATAAGCGCCCAGGGAAACCAGATTGGCAAGTGTCGATTCTCCCGGTCTGAAGGTATAGAGTACATCAACGTCCGATTCAGGCCTGTCCTCACCCCGCGAAACTGAGCCGAAGATCCCGATCGTTTCAATGCCGAACCGTTCACGCAGTTCAGGGAGATGCACTTTTAGTTTTGCGAGGACGTCCTCTTTGATGCTTTGGGATTCAGTCATCTCGTCGATATGTGTTAATTAGTTGTTGGATGTTATGAGTTTATTCCCTGGGTGATATTCGGCGGAGTGTCATCTCTCTAAAATAGAAGAGAGGCGGGGGCTTGCGGGAAGTGAAAAATGCCCAGTTTCAGTATGGATATGGACCGTTCAATCCGTGGGTTACGTTCTTTTTCTGCAGTCCTATTTAAATATGAGTTACGCGGTGATAGTTTCAAGCCAATTCGGGAAGGGTATGGCTGGGTGTGGAAGCATGAGAAAAACCAACCGCGAATCGGCGCGAATCCGCCCTTCGGGCGAAGCGAATCGGATTTGCTATTCCTCACTCTCGCCCGTCGTGTCCCTCGCAAATCAAAGATTTGCTCGGCTGAGGTCGTCCGCTTTCAGCGTCCAACCCGCTATCAACACGACGGCTCGTCCCTTCATCGGGACCGTTCGGGCAAATCCTGTCGGCGCCCCAGCGCCTCCTGTGTGGAAGAGATTCACTGAACAGTTCTCAATATGAAAAATATCCTCTTTACTGACATTCATGATATAAGATCAAGAGGCAAATCAATAATGGGAGCCGCCGGGGCGGCGACAGGATTTGCCCGAACGGTCCCGATGAAGGGATGAGCAAGACAGCGAAGCTGGATTGCGAAAGTGAGGATCAGCAAATCCGATTCGTCTCGCCCGAAGGGCGGATTCGCGGAGATTCGCGGTTGGTTTTTCTCTTGTGTCAAAACGAATACCATACACGAAATCGAAACCCTTCCCATAATTACGTCTGTATTTTTCATTTGAGATCAAACTGCGTAACTCCTATTCAAATAGGAGTTACGCGGTGTTATCCTCAATCCAATCCGGGAAGAATATCACTAGGTGTGGAGATAAGAGATTATTTAACCGCGAATCTCCGCGAATCCTCGCTAATCGCATTTTTCTTGCGCCGCCGTGCTCTGCTTCGGCTGATCGCCTACGCAGGAATCGCACGCCTTCTGGAAAACTGCTATTGGAAAAACCGGCGTGCCGGGCAAATGCGTTCAGCATATGGTCCATAAACGGGACACCTGTGGATATCTCAATCGTTCCGGGTGTATCCGGATCGAAAAAGACACGGATATTGGTTTCTTTAGTCTCTCTGCTTTTTTCCGCTGATCTCATACTGCTGCCTCCAGTGCTTCTTTGAGGGTGATACGCCCGCTGTAGAGTGCCGATCCGAGAACACAGACCGATGCACCGAGCTGCTTAAGAACGGCCACGTCCTGAGAGGTAGTCACCCCTCCTGCAATGACGACCGGAATGCCGACGGCATCCAGAAGTTTCTGTACAGGTTCGTTGTCGATTCCAGCCTGCTGGCCTTCCACATCTAAGTTGGTGTAGAGCAGGGATCCTGCACCCAGCTCCTCGAACTTTTGGGCCCAGCCGATAAAGTCGCCGGCCAGTTCCTGCCATCCGGAAACGGCGATCTCTCGCCGGCGTGCATCCACGCCTGCCATGATGCGTTCGCTGCCGAACTCTTTACTTAAGGTCCGGATAACGGTGGGTTCCCGGGTTGCGAATGTGCTCAGGATGATGCGGGCAACGCCGCAGTTCAGCCACCCGCGTGCATCCTCAAGACTGCGGATACCTCCGCCGACCTGAACAAAGACATCGGTGTTCTTGATCACCTCGCGGATCATCTCCGCATTGGCGGTACTCGCAGTAAATGCTCCGTCCAGATTCACGACATGGAGATTGGATGCACCTTCAGAGATCCAGCGGCGTGCATTGTCTATCGGGGACCCGTATGCCGTGGCCGTCAGACGATCTCCGCCGACAAGCTGGACGCAGTTCCCGGAAAGTATGTCGACCGCCGGGAAGACTTCCATCCTATCTCACCATCCTCATGATGTCCAGAACAAGGATATCCCGTGCTCCGGCGCGTTTCAGCTGATTGATCAGCTGATACACCTTGTTGGTCGATACGACGGCATGAAGAGCGACAGAGCCCGAGCCTGCAATATCCATAATCGTCGGACCTCCAAGGCCGGGGATCAGCGCTTTGATCTCCTCGAGTTTCTCCCGCTTCACATTCAGCATGAGATAACACTGACCTTTTGCAGCGATAACGCTTTCAAAGGCAAGAAGGATCTCTTCGATCTTTTCATGCTTTTCAATGAGAGAGGTTTTGTTGGCTATGACATTGGTCATACTTGCGAGGATCTCTTCAACGATCCGAAGTATGTTGACCTCAAGAGTCGTCCCAGACGAGGTCAGGTCGGCAATTCCATCGGCTATGCCGAGATGAGGAGCCGCTTCGCATGCTCCGGAGACCTCGATGATGTTCACGCCGACGGATCTTTCTGCGAAGAAATCTTTACAGATGCTTGGAAATTCGGTGGCGATCCGGCAGCCGTTCATCGTCTCCACCGACGTAATAGGAGATTCCTGAGGAACGGTGATTACGAGTTTTGCCGAGCCGAACTTCAGATCCAGAAGACGGGCAACATCCGCCCGGCGTTCTGCGACCATATCAAGGCCGGTGATGCCGAGATCGGCAACACCCTTCGCCACATATTCTGGTATGTCAATCGGCCTGACGAACAGGACCTCGATCTCCGGATCTATCGTCTTTGCGATAAGCTGACGGGAACCGGTCATATTGATATGGATGCCGGCATTGTCCATCAGATCATTGATCGGCTCTGCTATACGACCCTTATTTGGAATCGCCAGACGTATTTTAGCCATACTTAGAAGGTCTTTAATTTTCCGTCGATGACGAGTCTGGTGATATCGGTGATGTTCTCCAGACGTTTGTTGACGATCTCTTCAACTTCGGGTGCGAAGTCCTTGAACGTGTATCCGCGTTTGGTTATGCACTGGACACTTGCAATGTGCGGGTAGTCGATTGGGTGGCCGATCTGGGAAAGGAGTCTGACGTACATCTCTTCGATGCCGTCGACCTTCTGGCATGCTTCCTTTGCGATTTCGGTGGAAAGCAGATTGTAGATTTTACCGATATGGTTGATGGGGTTTTTACCGGATGTGGCTTCAATGGACATCGGTCTGTTCGGAGTGATTAGTCCGTTGCAGCGGTTTCCGCGTCCAACCGATCCGTCGTCGCCCATCTCTGCCGAGGTTCCGTTCACGGTCAGGAAAACCGAGGTCGTCTTTTTACGGATGATATCTGCAGTGTTGATCTCGACTTTCACTTTTCTGTCGGTGTATTGTCTGGCGACCTGTGTAAAAGATTCCGCCATCTTTTCCTTCATCTCGACATATTCGTCGATCCCGGAACAGTGCCTGTCGACCATAGCGGAAGCGACGGTGATGGTGATGGTGTTGATGTCTCTCAGTCCCATGAGCTTGAGATCATAACCAACCATCGGGTTTTTCGGGCGGAACTCTTTGGAGATGTACTCGTCGAGGCCGAGAATGATCTGTTCTACCTGAGAGAACGGAGCGTGACCTACACCAAAAGAGGTGTCGTTTGCACGTGGAACTGCGGTGTGGCCTTTCTTTGTGTGGAACACGTCACGGAGATCGGTGGAACCGGTTCCCATACGGCAGTCGACGATGACGTCGGTGTCCATATTAAAGGTGGGTATTGTCTTGCTCAGGTAGGTACGTGTTGCTTCTACTGCGATGGCGTCTGTGGCGAATACTTTGTTGCCGAACTGGCGTGTTGCTCTTCCGGTTAAGAGGAAGTAGATCGGTTTGATGATTTTTCCGCCGCCGAACTGCGGAAGGGATTCGCCTGCTACGACTTCACCCTGATCGGTGTTGTGGTGGAGGACCGCACCATCGCACTCATTCATATATTCTCTGCAGAGTGCGCGTGAAATCGCCTCGGCGACCCCATCGGCAATACTGTCGGGATGACCGATACATTTGCGTTCGACCAGTTCGACTTTCTGCTTTTCCATTGGAGTCTGAGAAAGATGAGTGATGCTGATATTTCTCTTCATTTTTGAATCACTTCAGAATAATCTGATGTTTGAATATAAAAAAAGCTCGTATTGCAAATCGGGAAATTTTGGAACTAATATCAATCAAACAGAGAATAATATGGAAGTATTCATATCCATTTACCGCATCAATTCACCGGATAACGACGTACTGGATTCATCGCGCCGGTTTAAAGAACTAATTTAATATCAGTGCGGATCTGGGCAACGGACTTCCCGCCGACAAAAACGCGGATGACTCCGCCTGACTCCGACACGACGATCCCGACCGCATGTACGACCTTGGTTATCGCCGCGGTGGCGAGATGGCGGCCGCCGAGTCCGCTCTGCAGATTCGCATCGCGGCTGTCGGCATCGAGATATCTGCCGGATGCCGCAATGATCCCGTTTTTGTCGATGATAAAGACACCGTCGAGCTGGGCAAACTCCTTCACGCTCTCCCAGTTTTCCTGGATTTTGACATCCCTGACCTTTTCCGGATGTCCTTCGTACGGATTTAAGACACCCTGATGAGACCAGCGTTTCAGTTCATCGATATCGCCCACAATGAAGGCTGTCCCGACCGATCTGCCTTCCCGCCCGTCGTGGGCGAGTTCAAGAGCAAGCATCATTACAGAATGCAGAGCCTCCGGATCCACTATGTGTGCATAGTCGCCGACCGAGAAGGAGTTGTCCTGACTTTCCACATCATAAATGAGGATCGCATAGGGGAATGCGGCGACGACGGTTCCGCTGTCAACGTTTGCAAGTATCTTGTATTGAAGAACCGCGTCAACGATCTGATTCGAGCAGTAATCCACGAGAGCCACCATACTGTGGTCACGCAGGATCTCGGGCTGGATATCGACCACGTGGACAGTCGGCGTATCAATGACGATATCCTCCTCTTTTGGCAGAAAAGAGATTATGGCAAGAGCATTTACCGTTTTTGCCAGACTATCCGCCGCAGTAAGGAGAAGCCGGTTCTTCTCGCTCATAACAACCGCCGTATCAGATCCGGGATCTCCGACGGCTGGGTTGCAACCGGGATGTCGAGGGCCCGCAGACGCTCGATCTTGGAGGCGGCGTCTCCTTCGCCCCCTTCGACGATCGCACCGGCATGACCCATGCGTTTCTCTTTCGGAGCGGAAACTCCGGCGATATATGAGACGATCGGCATGCCGAGATCCAGCGCACGGCGTGCTCCTTCGATCTCCAGACTGCCGCCGACCTCGCCAATCAGAACGACGGTTTTGGTTCGTCCGTCCGCGTGGAACTCATCCATAACTTCAGAGAAGGTCTGGCCGATAACCGCATCTCCGCCGATGCCGATGATTCCCGACTGGCCAAACCCGGCCGATGTCAGTTCGGAGATGACCTGGTAGGTCAGGGTCCCGCTTCGCGAGATGACGCCGACATCTCCCTTTCTGCAGAGATTTGCCGGAATGATACCCAGTTTGCACTCGTCCGGAACAAGCATTCCCGGGCAGTTTGGACCGATCACCCGGGATCCGCGGGAACCGGCATAGGCCACTGCCAGCATAACGTCATGAACCAGGACATGTTCCGTGATCGTGACGATAGTTGGAATGCGTGCATCGGCGGCTTCCATGATGGCGTCGCCGCATCCGCTGGCCGGAACAAAGATAACCGAAGCTCCGATCTCATGTTCGTCCAAGGCATCCACGACGGAGTTATAGACCGGAACGCCGAAGACATCCTGACCGGCTTTTCCAGGAGTCATGCCGGCAACAACGCCTACACCGCCTACATGTCGTGCATAGGCGTTCATCAGATTGATATGGAATTTTCCCTGGGATCCCGTTGCTCCCTGAACAAGAATGCCCGTGTTCTTTCCTGCGTAGATCATTGTACTACCTCCACTGCAGAACGAATCGCCGCATCCATCGTATCGGACATGACATATCCGCATTCCAGAAGAAGCCTGCGGCCTTCCTCCTCGTTTGTACCGGCGATCCGAACGATCACCGGCTGCGGGACGCCGGCCTCAATGATTCCTTTGGCAACCTCGTCGCAGCGGGTGATCCCGCCGAGAAGATTGACCACGATGACTTTTACACCCGGCATGGATGCAACAAGCCTCACGGCATACATTACTCTGTCCAAAGCAGCTCCGCCGCCGACATCCAGGAAGTTAGCTGCTTTTCCGTTATAATGGGAGATGATATCGAGCGTGGCCATGGTTAGACCCGCGCCGTTTCCGATTACACCAATGTCTCCGTCCAGTTCGACATAGGAAAATCCGTGTTTTTCGGCCTCTGCCTCGCGGGGAGTAAGATCTCTGTTCTCGGAGATTCCCTGACGGATCAGAGCATTGTCATCCAGAATGATCTTACCGTCTGCTGCAAGAATGCCTTTCGGCGTCATCACCAGTGGGTTGATCTCCGCAAGAACGGCATCCTTGGATCGGAAAACGGCAAAAAGATCACGAACTATTTTTCCGATCTCTTTTGGATTCGTCCCGACGACGTTTCTGACGATGAAATCTGGGAGCGTGACAAAGGACGGGTCAACATAGACGCGGCGGAGCGCCTCAGGCCTTTCCCTTGCGAGGGTTTCGATCTCGACACCCCCTTCGCTGGAAAAAAGAATCAGCGGCATCTTTTTTGCACGGTCGATCGTGATGCTCAGATAATATTCATGCGAGATCTCGAGCGCTTCTTCGACCAGGATCTTTTCAACAGGAAGTCCCTTTATCGTCTTGCCGAACAGATCGCGGGCGACGCCAGCGATGTTCTCCGTGGTTGCCGGAAGGATGCCGGCGGCTTTTCCTCTGCCGCCGACATCGACCTGAGCTTTGAGGACAACCTTTTCCGCGACATTTTCCAAAGCCGCGTTTGCCTCATCGGCGGAGGTGATCAGAACACTGTTTGGCACCGGGATTCCTGCTTCCCGGAAGATCCGTTTCGCTTCATATTCGCGGAATTTCATAATTGACTCCTGACGAGTTCCTGCCCGATCGCAAGCGCCCGTTTGTTATTCTCTTCTGTACATTTTGGAACGCTGTCCAGAACTGCGCGTTCGAGTGCATCGTAGGATACGATCCCGGTCGCTTCAAGGATTCCTCCGAGCATGATCACATTGGCAAAAACCGTTTTTCCAAGTTGTGCCTTTGCTTCTGCCGTTGCCGGGACTTCGAAAAATCTGCACACCGGCCGGCTGGTGACATATCCCGGATCAAGAAGCATTACGGCATCTTCCCTGACATGCGAGCCGTATTTATTGTATGCCTCCTGGGACATGATGGCGTATACATCCGGGTCTGTTACTTTTGGATAATAGATCGGGTCGTCCGAGATGATCACCGCAGAGGCCGAGGCCCCGCCGCGTGCTTCGGGTCCGTAACTCTGGGTCTGGACGACGTGTTTATCCCCGTACAGGGCGGCCGCTCTTCCGAGGATGACTGCGGCGGTGATGATCCCCTGACCGCCGAGGCCGGAGAATCGGATTTCGGATTTCATATCACTGCCTCCACGCCGAGAGGTGGATTTTTCCGGCGGACAAACTGACCGACAACGAACTTTTCTGGAGACAGCAAAATGCCTTTGGCTGCATCGCGGTCTGCCTTCACCTTCAGAACGGCATTGTCCCGGAACATGTCGAGCATCTGCGTGACCTGCCGCATCTTGTTCTTGCTGCCGAACGAGGTGGGGCACTGGGTCATCACCTCAATGAACGAAAGACCCGGCGTCTCAAGACCGACGCGGATCGCCTCGGTCAGCTCTTTTACATGGAATGAGGTCCAGCGTGCAACATAATTCGCACCGGAAGCCTCGGCAACTTTGCAGAGATCGAACGGCTGCTCCTGCATCCCGTAAGGTGTCGTGGTGCTGATGGCTCCATACGGAGTACAGGGACTTCCCTGACCTCCGGTCATGCCGAAGATATTGTTGTTCATACAGATCACGGTAATGTCGATGTTTCGTCTGCATGCATGGATGAAGTGGTTCCCGCCGATCGCAGAACAATCCCCGTCTCCCGTGAAAACGATCACATGCTGGCGGGGTTTCACGAGTTTCAGACCGGTCGCAAAGGCGAGGGCACGGCCGTGGGTCGTGTGGAGTGAGTCGGATGAGGTGTAACCCGATGCACGTGATGAACAGCCGATTCCGGATATTAAGGCCGTCTCCTCCTGTTTGTAGTCCAGTTCCTCAACGGCCCTAAGTGTACAGTTGAGGATCGTTCCGTTCCCGCATCCTGCACAATAGATGTGGGGCAGTCTGTCCTGACGGTACCTGTCTTCCAGATTCATAAGCGCACCTCGGTCACCGGTTTTCTCACGGTTTTTGAGACTTCGACCGCTTTCAGAAGTTCAGCCGGCGTATGGAGAGCTCCTCCGAGTTTCGGCACGACAACGATCGGGATGTTGGTGTGCTGGCGGACCTCTTTGGCGATCTGCCCGAGGTTCATCTCCGGGATGATGAATGCTTTGGCGTTTTTGAATGCAAGCAGAGATTCATCGGGGAACGGCCAGACGATACGCAGATTCAGATGACCGTAGGTATCGGGAATATCGTGGAGAAGCTGGCGGACCGTACGGGTCGGGGCTCCGTACGAGATGAAGACCAGCTCTGCGTCCGGGTTGACGATGTCGACATCGGCGATTTCGTTTCTGAAATCCTCGATCTTTCGGACCTGACGGCGGACCAGTTTTTCGTGGACCTCTGCAGAATCGGTTGCCGGATATCCTTTTTCATTGTGGGTAAGGCCGGTGATGTGGACGTTGTGACCCATGCCGAATGTGGCAAATCCGGGAACGACGTTCTCGTCCGGGGCACAGGGAAGTTCGCCCTCTTTCAGCTCGCGGCGGGGCACGATCTCAACATTGCTGTGCAAAGTGATCTTTTCCCGCATATGTCCTATGGTTTCGTCCGTCATCAGGAACACCGGAGTTCTGAATCGGTCGGCAAGATTGAACGCTTTAACCGTCAGATCGTACATCTCCTGAACAGAAGATGGGGAGAGAGCGATCACGCTGTAATCCCCGTGCGAGCCGTATCTGCACTGAAGCATATCACCCTGGGCAGCCATGGTTGGCTGGCCGGTGGAAGGTCCTCCGCGCTGAACATTCACGATCACGATCGGTGTCTCCGTGAAGGCGGCGTACCCGATATTTTCCATCATTAGAGAAAAGCCAGGTCCCGACGTTGCGGTCATCGTCCGGGCGCCGGCCCATGATCCTCCGATGATTGCCGCGGCACTTGCCAGTTCATCCTCCATCTGGATGAAGATCCCGCCGACTTTGGGCAGACGAACTGCCATCCGCTCGGCGACCTCCGTCGAGGGGGTGATAGGGTAGCCGGCGAAAAATCTGCATCCGGCAGCCAAAGCTCCTTCTGCGCAGGCTACATTACCGTTCAGGAAATCAGTTTTGTCCGTCAATATTCAATCACCACTTTCTGAGGCTCGAATGGTTTTTCATCAATCCAGGATATTGCCTGGTCCGGACATATCATCTGACACATCCCGCAGAGTTGGCGACCATAGAGCTTCTGCAAACGGCAGTTTGTACATCTCTCAGGATGGTCCAAAACCGGGATGATGTAGCCGCGTGAACCTGGTCTGGTCCCTTCCTGAAAAATTCCGTAAGGACAGACTTTTGTACACATATTGCAGCCTTTACACCGGTGTTCATTGACAACGAGCTTCATTATTAATACTATTAATATTATGTGTCTTTAACAGGCTAAAAGTTCTTCCGTTGGGTATGCCGGATATTATCAGTGCCTACTGCAAAAATAATGATGAAGGGGAGGGGGTTTGCCTTTCCATGCAGAGGACAATATGCGCCAATGGGAATCTATATCCATTTCAAAAAGAAGAAATAATATGAATCAGAGGGATAAGCTTGCAGAAAAATGTCCGAACCTCGCTAAGACTGGAACTCAAAGACAAACCTGGGCAGTTACTTGCCGCAATAGAACCAATATCAAAGAGCGGAGCAAATATCATAACTATCTCCCATCAGCGCGACACCAAGTCCGTGAACGGAGCCTTAATTGTAGACATCGTCATCTCTCTTCCGGAGACTCGGCTCGCTGAACTGATGGATGCTCTCCGTGCAAACGGCGTGGCCATAGTACGAATAGGTACCGAACATCTCACCTGCACAAAAACGTTCATTCTGATTGGCCATATCCTTCACACCGATCTAACGGATACGGTGAACCGGATCGATAAGAAGCACATTGCTGAAGTAACCGAACTCGATATTGTCATGCCCGGTATGGAAGAACCGTCGACTGCAAAACTTACGATAAAAGCCGTGAGCGAACAGGAGATGACTCAGGCAGTGATAACGCTCAAGGAAATCGCCGTGGAAAAACATCATCTCATCATCAATCAGATAGGGGGCGGCTTATGAAAACATGGAATGTCGCACTGATCGGCCTTGGTTCGGTCGGACGCGGCGTGGCCGAGGTCCTTTCCGGGGACGACCGATTCCGGATCGTTGCCGCCGCGGATTCAAAAAGCGGCGTCATTGATCCCGCCGGCCTCAATATCGAAGAGGTTCTTGCAAAGAAAAAGAAGACTGGACGCTGCGGGGATACCGCCTGGCCGGCAGCACGAATCTCGGCCGAAGCTGAATACGATATCCTCGTCGAGGTCACCCCGACAAATGCCGACACCGGGGAACCGGCCCTTTCCATCATAAAAACCGCGATCAAACGGGGAAAGCATGTCGTCACTTCGAACAAAGGACCGGTTTCGCTCGCTTCATCCGAACTGCTTGGACTGGCAGACGAAAATAACGTCGGGTTCCTTTTCGAAGGTACCGTAGCCGGCGCTGTTCCCATTCTTCGCGGGATAAAATACGGACTTGCCGGCAACAAGATCAAAGCACTCTACGGTGTTTTGAACGGGACCTGCAATTATATTCTGACCAGAATGGAGGAGGAGGGACTGACCTATGTCCAGGCACTTGCCGAAGCACGCGATCTCGGATATGCCGAGGCGGATCCCACCTATGATATCAACGGAACCGATGCCGCAATCAAACTTGTCATCCTTGCAAACACCGTTCTCGGGATGGATGTGACGCTTGCAGACGTGAAACGTACCGGCATCTCCGATCTGACCGTGGATGCTCTTTTGATGGCTGAAGAAACGGGACACTCGATGCGCCTGATTGCAACCCTTTATCCGGAAAAGAATCTTCTGGAGGTTTCCCCGCGTCTTATCTCCAAAACCAATCCGCTTGTCGTTACCGGCACATTAAACGCAGTGACCGTCGAAACCGAGTATGCCGGGGCGATCACCTTCATTGGCCGTGGCGCAGGATCGGTAGAAACGGCGAGTGCGATTCTTGCGGATCTCTTCTTTATCACAGACAAATATGACCGGTAAGGAAAAACCCGGCGGCGTCCTCGAACGCCGCGGAGCATTTCTCACAGCCATGAGGCAGATGACCTTCGAAGCAGGGCACTTCACCACTGCTGATCTGGCATCTGCCGCAAATGTCCCGCGTTCAACGGCCCAGGACTGGATTAACCGGATGATCAAGGAGGGATGCATCTTCGTAAAAGAAGAACCGCACGGCAGAAATCCCGCACGGTATGCCTCGAGAAGTGCACTGCCGCAGACTACCTGCAAACGCATTTTTACGACTCTTGACGGCAGTGACGTAGAGATTTTTCATGAGTGTCTCTCCAGCGGATGTGCAGGATTCTGCGAGTTTCATCACCGAAAAGCCGGCGGAGCGGCAATCTCCGTCACCCGCGACGGGATGATCTTTCGCGAACGGGCGAGGATCGGCGAGGAGAATGAACTCAGACTGGACTTCGCAGCAGTGGGTCTTGCTTCGGTCAAAAAAGACGGAACCGATATCATACAGACGATCCATTCGATCCCCGGAGGGCCCGCATACTCGTTATCGGCGATGATGGGTCATGCAAAAGGGGTAAAGGGCGTCCAAATCCGTGTGGGCAGCGGCGTGGTCACCGGCGAAGTTCGAACGCCGGCACTGATCCCCGTTACGATCGGTGTGGATGATACCGACAGGAAAGGATGCGGCGGTGCGACCTTTGCCCTGTCCCAGGCCCTGATGAAGTATCTGACGGATCCCGGAAGCGTGATTGGGATCAGACATCAGGTCGCCGCCCTCTGTCAGGACATCGAAGAAAAAACCGCAGGCAACTCCTGCAGCTTCATCGAACTTGCCGTTGATCCGGTTTCCCTCCCCTCGCTCGCCGCAAAGGTCTGCAGATTTGTCGAAGAAGAAAGCGTTTCGGATGAGTGGGGCGTAGCCATCCTGAAAAATATCATCGTACCGGGTGATCTGCTGAAGCTTGGCGACAAGATTCGTCGGGAACGCGTTTCCATGGAAGAAGTCCTTGAGACTGCAGAGCGGTCGGGCGTCCAAGTCTATGGTAAAAAAGGCATCATCGGGGCAGTCGGTGCGGTAAGTCTGAAATCGCAGCCGCAGAAAGTCCTTCTGGATCCGGCATATCCGATTGTCTTATGAATTTTGTTCTAAAAAATGATGAGTGTTAGTGCACCCATTCTCCCCGGGCGTTTCCGGAGAGTTCCTGTTTCCAGATGGGTACTTTTTCCTTCAGTTTCTCGATGATAAATCGGGACCCCTCATATGCCTCGGCGCGATGACCGGCGCCGACTAAAATAACGACGATCATTTCGCCCAGAGCAAGGCGGCCGTATCGGTGAACGATATCAACCGAGTTTAAGCTGAATCTTTCCATCGCCTCGGCGGCGATATCGGCAAGATCATTTTCTGCGACCGGAACGAACGCTTCGATCTCAAGAGCATCCATATTCCCGTCATCCCTGACGCAGCCGATAAAGACGATCTGTGCCCCGTCGTTGTTCGTCCGTGAGGCACTGATCAGAGCGCCGATGTCTATATCCTCTTTCTGCAGTGCGAGAACCATCTTTCATCCTCCCGATACCGGCGGATAGATCACAATCTCATCACCATCTGCCGTATGGATAGTTTTTGCATCGTCTGAGTCGATCCTCTCCCTGTTGTACATAAGGATGATATGCGATCCAAGTTTGCCGCCGGCAAAAAGTTCATCCATTCCGTCTTTCTGTGTTTTTGCAAAAGCAAGAATGGCGCCGAAAACAGAGGTGCCTTCCGGAACGCTTACCGTGTTCACTTCTCCGAAGAGTTCCCGAAATCTGGCAAATGGGCGTATGGTTATCTGTGGCATGTTCGCTGATATGGTGTTTGTGCTGATGATATGAATAATTACGCGTCGGATTCCGCTGCGCAGATCTCGGCCAGCGTGATTGTAAACACAAGGGTTTTGCCCGCCAGAGGGTGGTTTGCATCGAGAGTCACTGTGTTCTCATCGATCTTCGTGATTGTAACTGGGATCTGATTTCCGTCTCCAAGCTGGATCATAAGCTGTTCGCCGGGATTTGCAGTGAAATCCTCCCCGAATTCTGCACGCGGAATATCAACCGTCATCTCCTCAGTCTTTTCGCCGTAGGCATCGGCTGGAAGGATCGTGACCGATTTAGTCTCACCGATCTCCATCCCGAGAACCGCGGCATCGAAACCAGGGACCACCATCCCGGAACCAACGGTAAACTCAAGGGGGTCGCGACCCTCCGATGAGTCGAAACGTGTGCCGTCGGTCAATTCTCCAATGTAGTGTACGCGTATTGTATCGCCTTTCTGTACTGACATACCGTGATTGTGGGATGTAACGATATAAGTATTTGGCGGGCTTGGCGCATCCCGAAAAATACTCAAGCAAGAACCCTCGTTTTTTCCGACACTATCACTGAAATAAACGCACGAACGCTGGATTTTATCATGGAGAGACCAAAATCCTATATCATACCACATCACATATTATTTATCATGTTAGTTTACATAAACGGGAAATTTGTGCCTGAAGAACAGGCAACAGTGTCGATATTCGACCACGGATTCCTTTACGGAGACGGTGTGTTTGAAGGAATCAGAGCATACAATGGTCGTGTGTTCCGCCTCAAAGAGCACGTCGACCGTCTCTTTGATTCGGCCAAAGCCTTGGATCTTGATCCGGGGATCACCCGCGCCGAGATGGGCGAGATCATCAAAGAGACTCTGCGCAAAAATGATCTGAAGGATGCCTACATCCGCCCGATCATCACGCGGGGTGTCGGAACTATGGGACTTGATCCGCGTCACTGTGCAAATCCCTCAATCATCTGTGCTGCTTCCGCCTGGGGGGCGATGTACGGTGATCTGTATGAGACAGGGCTTACCGCGGTGACGGTCTGTGTGAGAAGAAACCCGCCGGACACCCTCCCGCCGAACATCAAATCCCTCAACTACCTGAACAATATTCTGGGCAAGATCGAGGCAAACTATAAGGGTGGCGACGAGGCAATCTTCCTCGACCGGACCGGAAAACTCGCTGAAGGTTCCGGCGACAACATCTACCTTGTGAAAGACGGTGTTCTCTACACCCCTCCGACCATCAACAACCTCAAAGGCATCACCCGCATTGTCCTTCTCGACATCTGCGCGAAGATGGGTATCACCTATGAGGTCTGCGAGCTCGGGCTCTTCGATCTCTACACAGCCGATGAAGTGATGGTCACCGGAACGGCCGCAGAAATCTGTGCAATCACCAAAATCGACGGCAGATTGATCGGAACCGGCGTTCCTGGGCCGATCTACAAAAAACTTCTTGCAGCATTCCAGATGGAGACTCAGAACTCCGGCGATGCATACTGATCCTGAAACCATCAGGTATCAATCACAATCTATTTATAAATCAGCGTAGACTATTATAGGCAGTTTGAGCTGATATAGTGTAGAGGCCAATCATGCCGGCCTTTCACGCCGGCGACTCGGGTTCGAATCCCGATATCAGCATTTATCGGCGGCACGGATGTGTTGCCCAGTCAAACATGATCATTGGTCATGAGTATTTTCCCTGCAGTTTTATTATGACATTTCATCCCACAACCAATCCTGTCTTCTGGAAAACGACCGCAGACAATCTTCTCGCAGATGAGCGTTATGAAAAAGCAGCGGAAGCCTACCTCAGGTTAACGGAGCTTCTGCCGAATGATGCCGACGCCTGGAAAGGCAGGGGCAAAGCGCTGATCGGTCTGGAAAAATACGGGGATGCCGTCAGCGCTTTTGAAAGGGCCCTGATCCATCTGCCCGATGACAAGTCCGCTCTTGAATTACTTGCCGAATGCTTTGACAAACTAGGTGCGGTTGAGAAAAAAACGGCCTGTATCCTCCGAATCAACGATCTGTAGAGCATATCGGGAAGATATGCTTATCCTCTAAGACACCAATAAAAATAATATGCCCGATTTTCAGTGTCCAAAGTGCGGCGCGGCACTACTGGTCAAACCAGGCACACAGATGGCGACATGTTCGTTCTGTGGCACGGTCACTTATATCGATCGAAGTTCTGCGCTGTTCTTTTACCTGCTTCCCTTCTCAATAGACGAGAGTGCGGCAAAAGGGATTTTTAAACGCTGGACTGCTGGTCCCGCCCAAGCTAAGGACCTCGAAGCAGCAGCAAATATCACGAAACTTACCAAAGAATTCTTCCCGGTATTCCGGTTCCGCCGGACTGTCAACGGCAGGGAAACCGTTTTTGCAAAACCCGCGAAAGGGACCGTTCTCCCCGGAATGCAGGACCTCACAATCCCCCCGGGAAATACAGTTGTCTATGATGCGAAAGCATCGACCGGAGACGCAGACGTGATCCAGCCGGATATTGCGATTGATACGTATCTTCCCGAACTCACCGGAACGCCCATCGATCAGGCACTCGTGTACTTCCCGATTTACGAAATCGCCTATGAATATCTGGGGACTCCCTATCAGGCAGTCATCGACGGATCATCCGGAGCGGTTTATACAACATCATCTCCGACCCGTAGTTCCAGCGCATACATCGCCGTGATGGGACTCGCCTTCACGTTAGGTCTTCTTGGCAGCATTCTAGGCGTTATGGTGAATCCGATCTTCTTCTTTCTTATCATTGCCGGATTTTTCGCAGGAAAACTTCTTGCGGGTAAAGTGGTCGAGCGGCAAAAACCCGCCAAGGAGGTGAAGGCAGAATGAGCGAAGCACAGAAGATTCTTGTTTCGATGACCTGCCCGTCGTGCGGAGGTCAGGTGCAGTGTGAAGAGGGAGAGGATCTGGTTCTCTGCAAATTCTGCGAATCCGTGTTTGCACTGACGACGGACGAGGGTGCAAATAAGGTCATGTACAAAATGACCGTCGATAAGGACAAGGCCCTTGCAAAAGTCAAGGCATGGTTCGGGTCCGGCCCGAAAGCAAAAGATCTGCAGAAGACGGCGGTGTTTACCGAGGCATATCCCATGTATCTTCCGTTCTGGCGTCTGATTGCCAGAGGGAAGGCCTGTGTCTGCGGTATCGAAGAGCAGAGAACGGGAAAAGATAATCAGAAGGTCGAGATCCCGCGCGAGGCACTTATCAACCGCGAGTACATCTACTCGGAGATCGCCTGCGAGGCGGGAGATCTGGGGATCCAAAGCATAGTGATTCCGGACCGTACCGAGGCAATTTCTTATGACGATCAGGAGATCGTCACATTCGGCGTGACCTCTTCGCGTGACGCCGCATACGAAGAAGGCGGCAGAGCGATCAGGCAGACGGCTGTCGAAGATGGAAGTGCCCGAATGGATAAGGTACACTTCTCACAGTCGTTCTGCTTCCCCAAAGCCTTCACTCTGGTTTACTATCCGTTTTGGATTGTCAGATACGCTTATGAAGGCAGAACCTACTTCGCAACCGTTGACGGTATCACGGCACGGGTAGTTTCCGGCAGAGCCCCGGGAGATGCAGGCAGGCAGAGTACGGCTGCAGGTATCGGCGGGGCACTTTCCGGCGGAGCGGTGGGTCTTGGAATTGGACTCGCTATCGTGACCGAAGGTACGGACATCGGGATCGGTGTTCTCGTTGTCGGATTCATCGCAGCCGTCGCGCTTCTCGGATATTTCTACAACAGATTCAGATATGGAGACGAAATTCTGGAAGGAGACCTGAACGGAAAAGGCCTGAAGTCAGGCAGAACTCAGAAGAAAGTACAGCCGATATACAATGAAACATATGACTACTTCAAATGAAGGTGATCTAAGATGCTGTTAAAAGAACTTAAATGCCCAGGATGCGGCGCACCGCTCAAGTCCAAAGAACGCGACATGATGCTCGCCTGCGGTCACTGCGGACGGATCAGTCTGTATGCTGATGGAAAAGTGGGCGATGTTGCCTACTCGATCGCGGCACCCGCAGACGGTTACTCGGGTGAACTGATCTACGCTCCTTTCTGGATCGTGAACGCCGATCTGAATGTAAGGAAAGAATCCATTTCCGGCGGAACAATTTCCAGATTTATTTCTGACAAAAGACAGATGCGGGGTACCCGCGACTTCTATGTGTGTGCCGCCTCGATCCCCGAGGAGTTTTGCCGCGAATGGAATATGGAGCTGACGCTTGATCAGCCTGCTCTGAATTTCATTTCCGGCTTCAAGGGCGGCAAACGTGCAGTGATGACGATGGAGAAAGGGATTGCCGGAGAAAATGCGGAGTTTCTATTCCTCCGGTATGAAACTGAGATTCCCGGCACCCTCCAGAAACTGGAGTATGATTTTAAGATAAACAGCACAAAAGTGCTTTATCTTCCCGCATACAAAACCAATTACAAATATGTATTAGGTATTTCTCATGAGTAATGTTGAAGAGAAACGCATACGCCTGATTTGGGCATCCGTCATATTAATGCTCGGCATTTCCATTCTGGTGACATATCTAGTATCGGCAGTCGGATTCTGGGAAGGGACCGGCATCTTCCTGACAGGGGTCGGCGTGATCTCGTTTTGCCTTGCCATGTTCATGGGCGAACGGCGTTCCCCGGTTTTCCCCCTCCTCATGATCCTTGCAGGAGTACTTCTCCTGATCCAGGGACTGCTGACGACGGTATTTCCGGTTCTCATCACGCCGGTCCTGATTGGAGCAGCGCTGGTGATCGTGGCGGCAGGTGCCATTATTTTCCTGATACTGAAAAAATAAACAAACCATGACAGTAGATTTACGAGACAAAGTTGAGGAAGACCGCGGTCTGATCAAAAAAATCCAGTTGTGTGTCCCGGGATTTCGGGGATACCGGCAGATAGAGGATATCCGTATTGCCGATTCGATGCTGCGTCTGCAGCTTGCCGACGAATTGAAAAACAATGTTCTCCTGCCTCTGGAACAGACCCGTGAGTCGGCAAGCAGGGCACTCGAGCTCTATCTGATGAATGATCTTGCTGCGGCGATCTCGCAGGCAAAAACAGCGGAAGCAAAGATCCGCCATGCCGAGCAGGGATACTCGGGCATCTCGCCGGCAACCCGAATCAATACGCCGGAGTTGAACGCCCTGTACGAGTATGATCTCGCCTTGCTCGACGGGATCCGTGCGATCGGCGATCTGGCGAAGGCCGCATTCAGCAGTGCCGATGCCGGAAACTTTAACAAAACAGCGGACAGACTCCGGGAAATCAAATCAGGGTTCAGCGAGTTTACGGTGATATTCGACAAACGCAGCGTTGACATTGCAGGCATTGGTGCATTCTAATGGGATTCTTCTCAAAAACAAACAAAACCATCGGCTCCGGCTCGGATATCGAGGGTGCAGAGTCCAGAAAAGGCTTCTACTGGGTCGATGATCAAAAGGGGGATAACGTCATCTGGCGTCTTCCGAGAAACGTTATGTGGAATGACAACGTGCTCGTCCGCGAGGATGAATACGGTATCTTCTTCCGTGACGGAAAAGCTCTCGTTGTTTTCGACCGGCCGGACCGATACGCTCTGACGACAGAGAACATCCCGGTCCTGAAGAGTATTCTTGGAACCGTTGTCGGAAACGTCCAGATCGGAGAGTTCTACTGGGCACAGAAGCGTGAGTTCCGGGACAAGTTCGGCACCCCGCAGCCTCTTGCATTCCGCGATGTGGACTTCGGTGTTGTCCAGCTCAGAATCTTCGGTCAGTTCTCGTACAAGGTTGTCGACCCGCTGCTTCTGATCACTCAGTTTGTCGGAACAAAAGGCCTGACGAAATCCGAGGAGATCGTCGAGTGGCTGAAATCGCAGATCGTCATGATCTTAAACGATACCCTCGGCGAGCTGAAAGCCAAAAAGCAGATGGGTGTTCTGGATATGCCTGCATATCTGCAGGAGATTGAACAGCTATGCCTTGGTAAACTGACGACCGAAACGGAAGTTTACGGTCTGAAGATCATGAAGTTTGCTGGCCTGAACATCAATATGCCCGAAGAGGTTCAGGAAGCGATCAACAAACGCGGAGCGATGTCGGCTCTGGGCGTGAATTATCTCCAGTATGAGTCCGGAAAAGCCATTGAAGGCATCGGACAGGGAGCAGCTCAGGGAGGCGAAGGCTCCGGATTTGCCATGATGGGTGCCGGGATGGGCGCCGGAATGAGCATGGGCGGCATGATGACCCAGAGTATGGCAGGTGCAGGAGGCCAGCCGGCTCCCTTCGGCGGTCAGCCGGGCGCAGGTCAACCTGCAGCACAAAAACCGGCCGAAAAAATGGAGACATGCAGCAACTGCGGAGCCAAGGTTCCTGCGGGAACGAAGTTCTGTCCCGAGTGCGGACAGAAGATGGTGCTGGCTGCTGGTTTAACCTGCACAAACTGCGGAGCTGCCCTTGCACCAGGCGCTAAATTCTGCCCAGAATGCGGTACAAAAGTCGAGACCGTCAGGAGATGCCCGAAGTGCAATGCCGTGGTCCCTGCGGGAACGAAGTTCTGTCCTGAATGCGGACAGAAACTCTGATATTTTTTGAATATTTTTTCAGCAGATATAATAATCAAAAATATCGGCCTATTTGAATTTGAAAAAAGAAAAAAATCAGGACCGGCGGATCGTTACCGACGCGGCATGAGCGGCAAGTCCTTCGGCTTTTGCCAGTATCTCCACAACATCACCGATCGTGTCCAGGCCCTCTTTTGTGACCATCTGGACCTGCGAACGTTTCATGAAGTGGTGAACGTCCAGCGCTGAGTAGCTCTTAGCATATCCGGCGGTTGGGAGAACATGGTTGGTCCCGGACGCATAATCCCCGCAGGCGACCGGTGTGTAAGGGCCGATGAAGATCGAACCTGCGTGACGGATCTTTCCAAGCGTCGCAAGCGGATCAAACGTCTGGATCGAAAGATGCTCCGGAGCGATCTCATTCATCAGATCGATCGCCTCATCCAGATCCCCGGCGATCACATTGCCTGAGTGGGCCAGAGCTTTCTCCATGATCTCACGGCGCGGAGCGGCCTTTATCTGCTGTTCGATCTCGGTCCCGACGTCCTGAGCGATCTGTTCGGATGTAGCCACCAGAACGCAGGACGCATTCGGGTCGTGTTCTGCCTGGGCAAGGATATCGGCTGCGATGAATGCAGGGTTTGCCGACTCATCTGCAAGAACACCGATCTCGCTTGGTCCGGCCGGGAAGTCGATCTCCGCATGTTCGCGCAGGAGCATTTTTGCCTGCGTAACAAAGACATTCCCCGGCCCGACGATCTTTTGGACCGGGCGGATCGTTTCGGTTCCAAGAGCCAAGGCTGCTATGGCCTGTGCCCCGCCGATGGAGTAGGCCTCCGGAACGCCGGCAATATCGAGAGCGACCAGGGTCAGCGGATTTACCGGCGGCGGCGTACAGAGGACGATCTCCGGAACGCCGGCAACGCGGGCCGCGACCGTGGTCATTAGGACCGTTGAGGGATACGCCGCCCGACCGCCGGGAATATAGGCGCCGACACGGTCGAGAGGCGTCGTTTTAACGCCGAGCGTGATCCCTGGTTCGGTTTCCTCAAGCCAGAGCGATTTATCCATCTGCAGTTCATGATACCGGGTGATGCGTGCCTCAGCCTCGATTAAAGCCTGAACGAGGGCAGGGTCGACCTCATCATACGCTGCATCGATCGCTTCCCGGGATATTCTCAGCGAGGATAGTTTCTGCTTATCGAACTTTTCCGTCAGCGCAAAAAGAGCGGCATCGCCATTTTTACGGACATCCTCAATAATTGCCCCGACTGATTCCTTTACGTCGGCCAGCGAGCCGCGGCGCATCGAAACCCACGACTCAACATTAAGCGGCTGCCATAACATGATAAACAATATGGGATGTGAAAAGATTTAGAGTATGGGGATTACTTTTGCGTGTCTGCTTCCCATTCGTCCTTTTTTTTCTCGAGGATCAGAGCGCCCGATTCCACCAGTTTTGGACAGAGCGTTTTAAACAGGCCCTTCTCTTTGATGATCGCGAGTTCATTCTCCTTCAGGACATCGTATCCAAGAACATCCCGGCAGAGAGTCGAGCCGTGTTCCGCTTTGAACGCGTCGAGAAGTACCAGTGTTTTTCATTCGTATCCGCCTTCTCTTCAACATCTTCTGCTTTGGAGGCGCCGTATTTCAGACTGATGACCATCAACGCACCGCATACATTAGGAAAAAAATCATTCGGCGAGCAGTTCGACTTCCATTGAAAGACGCCAGATCTTTCGTTTCGAACGGGCAGGCAGATCCGCAATCTGCATCATGCGCTGATAGATTGTCACCTCTCGCGACCCGCTGACGAGATTGTCTGCGTGTGCTACGATCTTCTCTTCAAGCGTCTCCGGCACAACAGAAACTGGGGAGAGGCCCAGAAGAACCGATTCGTCTTCGGTCAGACCGGCACCCGTATGACGCCCGACGATGTTGACGATCTCCTCGGGGAGGTCCAGGCGGCGGCAGATTTTGGCCCCTTTTCCGGCATGTTTGATTGAATGCGTCTTCGATCTCCCGATGTCATGCAGCATCGCACCTGCATATATCAGATCTGAATCAACGGACTCGCCGGTATAGCGTGCGGCAACCTCGGCAACTTTTTTGCAGTGGGAAACGACCCCATCTTCGCAACCGGCGGAAAAAAGAGTATGGGAATATTCAGGCATTATCAAGTGCGGACTGCATCTTGGCAAGGCGTTTTTTCAGCGCAGCAACGATCAGTTCGTCATCGAAATGCACCAGCATGGTCCCGCACTGAGGACAGGCGAAGTTGGTCATCATTGCATTATTGAAAGTCGTCGTGATACCGCAGTTTTTGCATTGATAGAAGTCGTTTGCCTCGTCATATCTCAGCCGTGCAGCAAGTTTTCCTGCCGCAACCTCCATCTCGTTGCGCAGAACCATGTTCATATGATCCATACGCATAAGCCAAAGATACGTCAGCCAGCCGGTCTCATTGTTTTTGATCCTGCGATACTCCGCAAGACGGTGTTCATATAAATTATAGAGAGTGTGACGAACCGAGTTCAGATTGATGCCTGTTATTTCGGCGATCTCTTCGTCACTGCGTTCCGCTTCGATGAGTTCCTCGTCGGAACGTCTGGATTCGGCAAGGAACCGTGCTTTATCGGCTGCCTTGAGATCTTCACTGCTCAGCTTATCCTCTACCCATCTGCGTGCGTATGATATATCAGACCAGCGGCGAAGGAGTTCCAAACCCTCTTCCCCGACCAGTTTGAGCAGATATTGATAGATTGCCGGATTCCCGAGTTGCTCTTCTGTGATGACCGTCATTCCTTAATAAATTGTAGGGCATCCCTAATATGTTTATCCAGCGAGGAGAAGGCCTCCTCACGGGTGGTACCCGAACCGGTCACGGAAAACATAACCTCTCCTTCTTCAAAGGATGTGCCCGGGTGCGGAATGTCGGTGATCGTGCTGCGCAGAGCGGACATTTCTTTTTGGATCGTGATGGGACGTGGGGTCGCAAAGATCCTTCGAACGCCGAAACACACCGGTTCGGGGCGTTTTTCCGGCAGGATGCCCATACAGGCATCACGGTGCAGCGAAAACAGATTTATCCCGAGAGCGGTTTCGACCGTCTCGACGGTTCCCTGAAACCGCGGATTTATTTCGATCGCATAGGCCTCGTCATCGGTCAGGACGAAGTCCACCCCGACCGAACCCACACAGCCGCTCGCCGCGATGATCGTCTCCGCATATTCCATCATGCGGTCTGCAAGCGGGTGCCTGCACGGTGTCAGCGAACCGGAGAAGGCATAGGCACAGGAGTCGCCGCCCCGGAGGATCTGCTCGTTTGCGCAGAGAGCAAGGGCGGTATCTCCTGTTCCAAGGCACGAGACGCTTGCCGGCTGGCCGTCAATCGGCTGCTGAGCCATGCAGTGAACATACCCCGCAAACACTTCCCAGGCTTCGCGTTCGGCATCGGAGTGAACGCAGGCATTCCGCCATCCTCCTGCACCGGATAAGGTTTTCATCATCGCCGGATACTCGCCCGGACCGAGTCTGCGGGGGACGGGAACGCCGATCTCCTCAAAAAAGTCCTGGGTCTTTCCCTTGTCAATGAACCGTTCCGCGATGTCTGCGGGAGTTCCAAGCCGTTTCTCTATATCAAGGAGTTCGGCGCCGGATGTGGTAACGATATGGTCGATATTATACCTCTCCAGCATCTCTTCCACCGCAAACGGCAGTTCATCCAGTTCATCGAAGGCGAGATGATCTTTTGTGTACCAGATCAGATCCTGATCGCAGAAATGGTCAACAGCATATACTTCATAACCGGCACGGGCTGCCGAGGCGGCAACGTGGCGAGTCGTATATCCGGCGACGAGAACACTCTTCATAATGTTTCTTGGTCGTGTTCGTGTTTGATCGTGGTCTTTCCGATCTTTGTCGGCAGGACTTCAAGCTCGGCGTCCGGAAATGCGAGGTCAAGTTCCTTTCCTTCATAGAGATGATCCAGACAAAGGGCAAGAGCGGATATCTCCGAGTGGGGCTGATTTGCGACGGCAACATTGTAGTCGGCAAGTTCATACAGATCGCCCGGGACTTTTTCCGCACCGACGACGATCATGACCATCTCCTCCTTTCTGATATCGGCGATGACGTCCTGAAGCCGGAGACCGTACATCGTCAGGTGAACTACTTTTCCGCCGCTCTTTTTGAACTGGTTGATACAGGATTTCCATTTGACATTATTTTCGCAGAAGAAGGTTCCACCGAACCGGGTCGCTACATCGGTGATACTGTCGGCGACCTTTGCATCGTCGGCCGCCAGATACATACCGCTCGCCCCAAGAGCACGCGAGCTTAAACCGACATGGGTGGTGACACGCTGATCCCTTTCGGGACGGTGTCCTATTCTGAGGATATAGGATTCGGGTTTGAGATTCATTTTCGTACCTTGATGATGCCGTCTTCAATGTAAATGTCGGAGGATGCGTGCTGTATTTCGTTCATCATGAATATATCGGTGATCGAGAGAGCACAGACAACCTCGCCTATTACATGGATAAGACCGGCTTTTTGGAGGCGTGCAAGAGAAGCCCTGATTTCATCATCAGAGAATCCGGACTGTTCCGCAAGTTCGGCGATTGTCCGCGTTTCATTCTCCTGGATCATATGAAACAGTGTCCAGTCCACGTCCTCATTTCTCATGTCCTAACAATTAGGAAGAGATAGACATTATACTTTATTGATTCACGCAACAGAAAAGTACAACGTAATGGCATATACCTCCACCTCGGATATTGAATCCCTTGCCGATGAACTCTACAAAGCATCGGGGGACGATGACTTCAGACTCACCGAACTCCTTCGTCAGCTCCCCAAAGAGACGGCGGTCCGGCTATGCACATCGAATCTTACCAATGCCCTGCAGACATACATCTATGCATTCGAGGAGGAACCGGAGATCGAGATTTATGAACGCCTGCTGCTCCAGCCCTCTTCGCTGATCCTGCGCGGGATCAAAATCGCAAATGTGGAGCTCGCCGAGATCATCTTCGGATTCGATAAAAAAAGCTCGCTGTTTTTCATAGCGGTTTGGGATGGAGAAAAGTTCCTCAAAGCATATTCCGGTCCAGGATCATACTGGGAAGCGGTGAAGTATGCAAAAGAGATGTCCGCCTAACCTTTCGTGATCAGATCATAGCTGACATGTGCCGGCACGATCGCGGGCAGATTCCCCCACCTGCCGATCCAGTCCCCGATCACTGCATACACGGCGAAAACCGATGATCCTTCAACTTTTTTCATTACCCCTTCAAAGATTTCCGGCGTGAGAATATTGCACAGGCTGGTAGCCCACGCATCTGCCTTTGCAGGATTATGGGAAAAACAGGTCACTAAGTCTGCGGTCCCAAACGAGACCGAAGGCCCGACGGTCGCAGAAGAGGTGCATATACCGAGGATTTCTGTTTGCGGAGGAATAATAAATGCCAACTTTCCCGAAGATGGGGCGGAGCCTGCATAGATTCCGACCCGCAGCTCCCGATCCGAAAACAGCACGATATCCCCGCCGTTGTCGATCAATCCGAAGGAAGCTCCTACATTTTGCATCGACTCGACGCCTGCCCAGCCGATTGCAGCCGCTACGGCTGCCATCGGGCCGACATCCGCCTCGAACGAGGCATCGGCCATCTGCCTGACCGATTTCGCCGTCTCTGCAGGGGCAGAGACAGGACTGTAACTCATCTGAAAAAAGGGGGAGGTCAGGAGATACTCCTCAAGACCGGTCCGTGCCGCGATCATACCATTCTTTGCCGCGTCGATGTGCGAGGCATCGTCGGCCAAGATCGTGGTAATCGTTTCACGGTACGCGAACTTCTCGCGGATCATTACTTCTGAATACTCAGGGCACGCTGGGGGCAGTAGGTCGCGCATCTGCCGCAGAGGACGCACCGCTCCGACTCGACGACAAGTTGCCAGTTTTCATCGAAGGAGAACACCTGTTTTTGACAGATACTGATACACAGTCCGCAGTCCACACAATCCGTACGGCTGTGGGACACCGCGTTCTTTTGAATGCGGATAGAAACACCTTTTCTGGTAAGTGCCGCGATGAATTTACCTGAATCCTTGTCAGCGACATCGAGGAGCGCCCAGCCTTCATCCCCGTCGATAAGGGCGCGTTCCACATTCACCATCACGCCGGATCTGAGGATGGCGGCCGCGATGTTTGGATACTGGACTCCGTCCGAATCGAACTCTACCATCAGTTTCATCTTCGTCCCCTCCCGCCGACAAGATCTCCAAGATCATAGGAGTTGAGCATGCCGAGGATATGCCGAGATGCATCGATCACGACGAGGGCGCCGATGTTGTGCTGCTGAAGGGTCCGGGCGGCAAAGTCCACCGGCGCGTCCGGAGCAATCGTGATGACGTTTTTGGTCATGATCTCTGATACGGTCATATCCTGCTCATCGTTTGCAAAGGCTTTGGAAACATCATATGTCGTAACGATGCCGATAAGTCTGTTCTCTGAATCGATCACCGGAAGATGGTTTGTCTCGCCTTTCAGAAGCCGTTTGGCAGCTTCCTTGACGCTCTCCTGTCCCGTGATGGTGACGAAAGTCGACACCATCATCTCGTTGACATGACAGACATACCCCTTCTCCGCCATGGGTTTGTTTATTTTCTGGGAATCAATCGGCCTGGAGGCCAGCGCCATCATAAAAGAGCCGTTTTCGATCCGGTTCTTCAGTTCGGCCGCGACCTCACGGGCCTTCTTGTAACTGGAGAGCGGAGAACAGCGTACCTCTTCGCCGTCGATCTCGACCGAGCCGCTTTTCAGCTCGGCGTAGGTGACCTCGCGGATCACGGGTCTGTCCCTGAACGGCGTTCCGTAATCGACGATACTTGTCTTCAGATCCTCGTCGCGGACCGCAGTGTGCTTAACAATCTCCTCATTTAAGAGGGGGATCGGGATACCCACGCCGACGTACATCGTCACACCGTATCCGGTCATAGTGGCGGCCCGGATAAAATCAGGAGACATATCTTTCATATTTCCGGAGGTCATGAGGGTCCCAAACCCGGATCCGGGAGAAGACTGTGTGCCTTCTCCGACAACAACTCCGTTCGCTCCGCCGATAAAAATCGGAGTGCCGGACCCGATCACCGACAAGGTAGGGTCGTTTGGAAGAGGCGAAAGACAGCCGGCTCCCGAGTAGGTGATATTTCGGTGGGATGGAAGAAGGAATCCCATATAGGTTCGTATTGCCCGATCACTCATATTCGTGGCTGCATTATAGGATTGATACGAGTTTCGCGGGTTGACCATGATCGCCTGATTCAGTTCATCAATGGTAAATTCGTTGGTTATTGAAGTTCTCGGGTAGCAGTCGGTCCCTTTTGCCCGGGCGTGGAGTTCTACGGACTTACCGGAGACCAGATCCTCAATGACATGGGCCCCTCCGTATTCTGCGTTTTGCGTGGTGGACTCCTGTGTCGCCCCGATATAACAGTCGACGGCTGCCACTCCGGCATAGGCCTCGACATTGTTCAGCCACATTTTTTCCATTCTTATTGGGATTTCGGGGTGGCCGAAGTTCAAAAAAGCTCCGGACGAGCACATCGCGCCGAAAGTACCGGTGGTGACCACGTCCACTTCTCGAAGTGCCCCGGTAACGCCGAGTTCGTCGACGATATCCGGCATCTCTTCAGCGCTGACCACACGGACACTTCCATCACGAATACGTTCATTTATTTCGTCGATGGATTTGTACATATAAATAATATTTAATCCCGCTCATCTTATATAAATGGCGTTATATTGGGTGCGGATAATCCTGTTTTGCCCGAATTACGGCTCTGATTCCGCCGCGGGGATTTGGAACATCGCCCGCATACCGCGGTATGAGATGAAGATGGGCATGCATGATCGTCTGACCGGCTGCCTCCCCGCAGTTCACCCCGATGTTGTATCCCGCAGGCGAGTACATTGGGTCCAGATATTCTTTGGCGCGTCCGATAAGTTCGCTTACTGCCGCATGCTCTTCCGGAGTGAGATCGAACCAGAATGATACATGACGGCGGGGAATAATAAGGACATGACCCGGCGAAACCGGGTACATATCATATTTGACATATGCGAGGGCATTCCCAAACTGGGGTGTGTCCACTTCGCAGAACGGACAGATCATACGTTTTTCCGCGTTCCTTTGCCGAGCATCGACCGGATATCGTCTCTGTAAATGAACAGGATATCACGGATGTTGCTGATCAGGCCGGGTGAGAACTTGAAGAGGAGGTAGGCGATCACGAGAATGAGAAGGAACGCCGCCCCTTCGCAGATAACATTGTGCGACCAGAAAAAGCTTGCATATCCGGGAATCGTCGGGTGAGCCAGCTCGTCTTCGAACCAGGGGAACCACTGCCCGAAGTCGGCCATGATGACGAAAACGATCCTAAAGATGTTGATGATAAAAATCGGCACGGAAACCAGAAGCGTAAGCCCGATCTTCTGCGCCAAGGAGGTTTTGGTGAGGGCTATCACGCCCAGAAGGATCGCGATCGCGGTAATCCCGGTGCATCCGAGAATGATCTGATCCATATATCCGTATATCTGACCCGGGACGAGCCATACCGATTCGAACATATTCCAATCAGCCATGATGTATGGAAAACCGATAATATTGAACACCTTCTGGATACAAAACACTACGATCGAGATGAGCCAGTCGCCGAGTTGAGTGAACACGGCAAACGGGGCATAGACGATCCCGCAGATCGCCGCCGCGTAGGTGAGTCTCAGTACATGCTGGTCTCGGACGAGCAGACGTTTGACGGTGATATATACGAGCGGGATTCCGACGATGACCAGTATCGGGTAGAATATGTTTCCCTCTTCAAAAAGGCCCAGAAGCATAAGCAGGAAGCTGAGTTCCAGCATGATCCATCCGGTTATCGCGGTATATTTGTCATATTTTCCAGGAATCAGCGTGAGAAGAAATGCGACCAGACTGATGATTAATGTGCAGAGTATCAGAGTATCCAGCATATTGATGCATATTGGTTGGACATGGTTGTATAAATGGGTTTGCCAGTCGAACCTGCCGGTTTCATAAGGCTATTTAACATTGAAAAACTAATAGTGTATTCTATGATGTTCTGCCCAACATGCGGGAAGCTGATGAAATCAAAGGACGGCCAGTTATGCTGTTCAAAATGTGGATATACCGAAACCATCACCGCCGAAAATAAGGAGCAGATGAAAAAAGTCGCGTACATGCAGGAAAACGACATTCTGATCGTGGAAGAAGGCGCGGATATCGGAACCAAACCAACAATCGCCATCAAATGTCCAAACTGCGGTCACGGCATTGCCGAGTGGTGGCTCCGTCAGTTACGCAGTGCAGATGAATCCGAGGTCAGATTCTTCCGCTGCACGAAATGCAAACATACCTGGCGTGAATACGACTGAGCAGATTTCTTCACTCTATTTTAAGCAGGCTACACGAGTATTTATATACTTACCTGTAATATCTTATAAATATGTCAAACCTTCCCGAAGACTCGCTGAAGATTGAGAATATTGTTGCATCAACCAAGGTGAATGACAGTCTGGACCTTGTGGCGCTCGCCGCCCAGATTCCGGGAGCGGAATATAATAAACAGCGTTTCCCAGGAGTCGTCCTGCGCATGCAGAATCCTAAGATCGCGGCCCTGGTTTTCGGATCGGGTAAAGTCGTTCTAACCGGTGCCAAAAGTCTTGGAAATCTTACCAAAGGCCTGGAATATCTCGTCACCCTGCTAAAGGATCTCAAAATCGAGATTCTGGACAACCCGACCTATACCGTTCAAAACATCGTCACATCAGCCGACCTTGGAAGCCGCATCAATCTCAACAAAATCGCGATGAGCTTCAATCTGGACAAGATCGAGTACGAACCCGAGCAGTTTCCGGGCCTTGTCTACCGGCTCGATGACCCGAAAGTGGTCGTTCTGCTCTTCGGTTCGGGAAAACTGATCATCACCGGCGGAAAGAAAACGGCCGATGCAAAGAAGGCGGTCAAAAAGATCTACGATGATCTGATCTCTCTCAAACTTCTGCAGATAGAATAACCAATACTGATTTTCACTCTGTTTTTTGTATTTTTCGCCGAGGCGAGCGGAGGCTTGAAAAAAATTCAGGGAGTTAACCCTGATAGGTGACCTCGAGACTGCCGTGGGCAATGGTTTTACCGTCTCGGAGTGCCTCGATCACTTCATCCATTTTGGCATTTGCTGGAATGACCAGTTGTTCGGCCCTTCCAAACACCTGGAACAAAAGCCGGTCGGTGATCCCGAGACCCGGGGAGGGGCCGTGCCAGGCATGCTCGCCGAAGTCGTTGAGTCCCTGAACGGCGGGGAACGGGAACTTTGGAACTGGACCGGCATCGTATCCCGGCGGGATGTAGCCGACAGACGGGATGTTCCAGACCGACCAGATGCATTTGTAATTCTCGCTGCCGGATTTATTCTGGACGATCATGCTTACATACTGAACCTCTTTGGGTACACCCAGAAGTTCGATCTTCGGAGAGATGTTTCCTCCGTCAAAGGTACTCGACGCAGTCAGACCATGAGTTCCTACATGAATGGTGATAGTGTCCATGATCTATACTCATACAGGCACATTAATTAAATTATAGGTCGAGTTACTAATTCATGGACCAGCTGACGATCTACACTGACGGAGCAAGCCGGGGAAACCCGGGACAGGCCGCAGCCGCGTGGCTGATTTTACGCGGCGACGAGGTCCTCGAGTCGGACGTTCTCACCCTTGGGCGGGCAACTAACAATACTGCCGAATACTCGGCTCTGAACTCCACTCTCCGCCGTGCCGCGAATTTCTGTAACCCGAAAGAGACAAAAGTCGAGGTCTTTTCCGACAGCAATCTGATGATCTCCCAGATGACCGGGAGATACGCGGTCAGGTCGGAGGATCTGCGGCCGCTGTATGAAAAAGCAAAAGAACTGGCATCGGTTTTTGCTTCGGTTGCCTACACCCATGTCCCGCGGGAAAACGCCTACGTCGGGTCATGCGACTGGTTATGCAATAATGCTCTCGATCTCCTCTCCCTCAAATCCGTAACGGTCCCAAATATAATAGAATGCGTGCCGATAGGCATCGTTCATTCGCCTTTTGAAAATGCGGACGACGCACCAAAACAGGGGATCTTCACTGAAAAACCGAGCAGGGTAACGATCTATGAAAAATACCGGGACGGGCTCTCCGGACTTGCTGCCGGGGACAAAGTCTTCATTCTCTGCTGGTTCGACCAGGCGGAACGGGACATCCTCAAAGTGAAGCCGCACGGTCACGGAAAAGGCGAGATGCGCGGCGTATTCTCGACCCGTGCGCCGGCCCGCCCGAATCCGATCTCTCTTACGCTTGTGACGATCATCAGCATCAACGATCTCGTCCTCACCATCAAGGGACTCGAGGCGCTCGATAAAACGCCGGTCCTCGACATCAAACCGTATTACGGGGATATCGACAGCTGAGAAGCATCCGGTTTGCGATCTCCACCATCTCCCGGACCTCGGCCTCACACCTCTGCTCGACCGCCCCGTACTCCTTTGCATCAATCATCTCCCACACCTTTTTTTCCGGTAGGTTTTTTCTCCCGCTCCGAAAGGAGAGCGTCGGCCAGCTGATTATGCGAACAGGGATGCAGGATAGGATTCTGTGTCGGAACAAAACCGATCACCGCGACGGAAAGATCGACGACCAGGCACTTGCCGATCGTGTCGTAGATCTCCGCAGGGGGAGCGACCTGATACTGCAGACATTTCGCAAGCAGAAACGGCATATCGAATGTCGAGATCCCGACCCCGCAGACAACAGGATCCGCCTGAATCATCTTCTTGTCCTTGACCCCATCCCACATCGCGGTAAACACCCGGTAAAGGGCGGTCACCACTTCTTTTTCGCCGCCTTCGCGCCACATCCAGTAATGAGCGTAGTCCAAGACAACCTCTCCAGTAAGCGGTCGGCTGCCGTAGACCACACCGCCGAGGAGGGTGTGCCCTTCGCGGAACGCATTCACGGCAAGGGAAGCCCCGGTTCGTTTTCTCCGATCCGCGGGCGGCACGAACGCCTCCAGATCGAAGACGAGGAACTCGGTCAGATCAGGTTTGAAGACAACCATGTTCAGGCGACTGAAAGGGCGATCAGTCCAAGAATTCCGGTCCAGATCGTGTGAACGGCGATCGCCGTAAGCAGAAGACCGACGATTTTTGAGAGGATCTCGAGCACGGTCTCTCCGAGCAGTTTTTTGATCTGCGCCGAGAAGATCAGGATCAGCCAGATACAAAACATGGCAAGGATCACGGCAACGAGCGTCAGAAGGCTACCGTCCTGAGCTCCGAGGATCATCACCGTCGTGATGGTTCCAGGTCCGCACATTACCAGTGTGCCGATGATGACGCCTGCCATGGATTTTTTGCCGATCCGGTATGGGCTCTCCAGATTTTTGTGCCCGGCCGAGGAGCCGCCGATGTCCAGACCAAGAACGATCTGCAGACCCAGAATAAAGAGGATGATACCTCCGGCGACCTTGAACCTCTCCAGTTCGATGCCGAGAAGATCGAACAGCAGATTATTGATAATCAGAAATGTCAGCATTAGAGCACCGGCGACGCCCGTTGCCACAAAAGCCTGCCTGATCATCTCGGGCTTTTGGAGGTCTCTGGTCAGATTGATGAACATCGAGACCGAAAGCAGAGGATCCAGAATAATGATCAGCGTAAACGCGGCTGATATGACGGCTACCAGTAGTTCCAGCATAGAGATACATAAGAGAATATCTATCAACCCATTTTTTAACGCGAATCATGATTTATGGAAGATTGGCTACATCCCTACCCCCTCACGCCCCCCCAAAAAAAGAAAAATACCCATTATTCCTTGACGTTTTTTTTATTTACACTCTGTTTTGAATCGTTTTCACCTGATAGATATTATAACAAAATGCAGCCAGCATATTTTTCACTCGTACTCTTTGCAGCGTTGTTACCTTCACCAACCCTGCATGAAAAACAT
>NIZU01000109.1 GCA_003315675.1 Methanocorpusculum sp. MCE | reverse complement strand
GTGAAGGTAACAACGCTGCAAAGAGTACGAGTGAAAAATATGCTGGCTGCATTTTGTTATAATATCTATCAGGTGAAAACGATTCAAAACAGAGTGTAAATTAAAAAAAAAACGTCAAGGAATAATGGGTATTCTTCTTTTTTTTGGGTGGGTGAGGGGGTATGGATGTAGCCAATCTTCCTTAAATCATGATTCGAGTTAAAAAATGGGTTGATAGATATTCTCAAATTTTTATCCTGCTTCTCGTCCTCTTTGCAGTTTTTTCATTTACCTGGGCTATGACTGCAGAAAATGAAAACACAGAGATCTCACCGATCGTATTCCTTACCTTCGATAAAATCCCGCAGGATATTATCAGCGGAACTGAAATTACAATCAATGTATCATCGGAAATCAACCAATCCCTTCTGACCTCGCTAAAGGATATTGACGGAAGATCCATAACCAATATTGCATATTTGGTAAACATAACCTCAAACAACATGGATGTCACGAATCTCACCAGCGTAGCCATCCAGCTTCCGGTATCGCATGCATGGACTGTAAACCAGTCAGATATACACGTGATTACAATAATAAATCAGACGGTGTCCATAATCAATACATCCTTGACATGTGTTAATGAAGATAATCTGGACGTATTTCAGGTAAATCTGACTTCATTGCCTGATGAAATTCTTCTGGTGTCAATAACAAACACCAGCATGTCCGGCACGCCGGTTTCAACACCGACTCATACTGCAGAAACCCAAACACAAACAGTAACACAGACTCCCGCATCTCCTGCTCCATTACTTTGGACAGTTGCGTGCCTTGGATTTGGAATTCTTTTCGCAGTCCGCAGACGAGAATAAACATAGATCATATCACACATCTTTATTTTACTTAACACAAACAATATATCCACAATTATGCTTCGCCACCCCGTTCTTCTCCTTCCTGTGCTTCTCATCGTTCTTCTGATAAGCATTGTTCTCGCCACCTGTATCGGAGTGTCGGGGTTGTCCCTTCTCACTTTTGATTCGGATATGATCCGCAAGCTGATTTTTGAAGTAAGGCTCCCACGGGTAATCGGGCCCCTTCTGGTAGGAGGGGGGCTTGCAGCCGCCGGATGCGTGATGCAGGGGCTTTTCAGGAACCCGATGGCAGACCCTTATATCATCGGAACTTCGACAGGAGGCGCTCTTGGAGCGGCCTGCGCGATTGTGTTTCTCGGCGGATTACTCATGCCGCTCTTTGCCTTTATCGGAGCAGCCGCATCAACGATCACCGTGTATATTATCTCGCAGAGAAACGGCAGGATGGCAGTCGAAACCCTGCTTTTGTCAGGAATTGCCGTTTCGCTTTTCCTTTCCGCCATGCTCTCCTTCATCATGTACTTGTCCGGAAACAGTCTTCACCAGATCATGTTCTGGATGATGGGCGGATTCTGGAACATGTACTGGGACGATGTGGGACTCGCTCTCGTAATTCCGGCGGCAGCTGTCATTCTCTACATCTTTTCCCGGGATCTGAACATTATGGCTCTTCGGGAGTAAGAGTCGATCCATCTTGGCGTCAACACCGAGAGAACGAAAAAGATCCTCCTTGTGGTCTCCACATTTATTACCGCCATCGCAGTTTCAGTAATAGCCTGCATCTGCTTCGTTCGCCACCTCATTCCCCACATTATTCGGACCTTTACCGGGCCTGACCACCGAATCCTTCTTCCGGCATCAGTTCTGGCAGGATCCATTCTTCTTATCTGGGCCGATACCTTTGCGAGAACGCTTCCCGTCGAAATCCCCGTTGGGATCGTCACCGCATTTCTCGGAGCCCCATTCTTCATTTACCTGCTCCGCCGGAGGACCAGAGTATGACGCCAACCATTTCTGCAGACAATATTTCTGTGAGATACGGTGAACACCATGTTATCGAACAGTTCTCTCTCGCCGTTGATCAGGGAGGATTCATCGGAATCCTTGGACCGAACGGGTGCGGTAAAACCACCTTTCTCCGCGCTATTTCCCGTATCTTAAAATCGGATCAGGGTGCGGTTTTCATCGACGGTCTGGATGCAGAATCATACGATTCCCGCACCCTCGCAAAAACGATCGGGTGCGTTGGTCAGGAGACCGATATTGCATTTCCGTTCACAGTAAGGGAGATCGTCTTAATGGGCAGATATCCGCATATTGGAAACCTCGCCCCGTTATCTCCGAAAGATCTGGCGATCGCCGACGAAGCAATGAAAACGACAAACACGTTTCATCTTGCCGACCGGCTGATCACCGAGGTTTCCGGAGGAGAACGTCAGCGTGTCCTGATTGCGAGAACACTTACCCAGCAGCCGAGAATTCTCCTTTTGGACGAACCGACATCCCATCTCGACATCAATCATCAGATAGAGATCATGGACCTAATTCGGGACCTTACGCCAAAGATCACCGTCATTGGCGTATTTCACGATCTGAATCTGGCGTCATACTTCTGTGACCGGATCGTGCTGATGAAGCAGGGAAAAATTCTTGCAGTCGGAATGCCGGCGGAGGTCCTGACGCCGGAAAAAATCCGGGAGAGTTTTTCTGTCGGGATGATGGTTTCGACCCATCCGCTTACCGGAAAACCGCACCTCATTCCGGAATACAGCGTGCAGCCGACATCGGTCTCAACCCGCATCCATGTGATCTCCGGAGGCGGGACGGGAACTGAGATTCTCCATACCTTATGTCTGCATGGATTTCCCGTCTCCGCCGGTGTTTTGGCGGCGAACGACTCGGACTGTCTTGCAGCAGTCAAACTCGGTTTGGAAACGGTCATTGAACCGCCGTTTGCTGTCGTGAGTGACGCATCAGTTCAAAAACTGATGCAGATGCTTGTCAGGGCAGATAAGATCGTGGTCACAGGCATGCCGGTAGGATACGGCAATCTGGCAAATCTGAAAGCTCTCACTGAAGTGTCTAAACCAGTATATCTTATCGGAGAGGGAGAGGATTACACAAACGGCGAAGCGACACACATCCGCAGAGCCCTCATCGAGAACGGAGCAGTGAGTATACCCGGCATCACGGCCCTTATGAAGATACTTTACGCCGGAAATCCATGAACGAAGTAGGCATCTCCACAAATTGCGTGATGAATCTGCCGCTTGAACGGGCACTCACCATCCTGGAGCCGCTCACACATCTTGTGGAGATCCAGTGCGATGCAAATCATTCCCTTTTTCGGCACGCATCTGTTCTGGATAAATTTGATCTGCGGTACACGATTCATGCACCGACTGCCGACGGAAACATCGCAGAGTCGTTTGAACCGATCCGCAGAGCGAGTATCGACGTGCTCAGAGAAACTGCCGAGATCGCAGACGCGGCAGGCGCGGAAAAACTGGGGATCCATCCGGGATTCTGCCTTGACCAAACTGGCAGGGAGGCTGCGATCTCCGCCCTTTATAGATCAATTCAGGATCTTGGCGTTCTTCAGGAGGAGTTCTCCGTCCGGTTCGTTATGGAAAATCTCGGATCCATGGACTGCTGTTTTTTTCAGAGCCCAAAGCTTGTCCAGACAATTCGTGCGGCGGGACTCGGATTGACTCTGGATGTGGGGCATGCAAATCTTACCGGGACGCTTGATGCATTTCTCCTGGAAAAACCGGATCATTTTCATCTCCACGACAATATGGGAATTTGCGATGAACATGCCGCTTGCGGAACGGGGAGAGTGGATTTTGCAAAAATCCTTCCGGAGATCGGAGATGCGACGCTTATCCTTGAAGTTCTCAAACTCGAGGATGTCAAGCCCAGTCTGGAGCATCTGGCATCTCTTGGATATTGACTGTAATCCCGGTGAGAAACTAAGCCGCAAACATCCGGTTTACTGCTCTCTGCAAATCCTGTACATCTCCTGACCCGAAAATCCAACGCAAACTCATTTAACTGCATCAATCCTACAAATATATACTGTATCTACCGGAGGTTTACCCATGCTAGAAAACGAATGTCAGCTTGAATACTTCAAAGAAAACGGATTCATCCGCAAAATCTGTAAAAAATGTGGCAGTGCATTCTGGACCCTCGACCCAAACCGGGAGATTTGCGGGGATGCACAGTGTGAACCTTATCAGTTCATTGGAAATCCTATTTTCACAAAACACAGCCTTACGGAAATGCGGGAGGCATATCTCTCCTTCTTCGAGAAACATGGTCACACGAGGATTAACAGATACCCGGTAGCCGCAAGATGGCGTGACGACATTTATCTTACCATTGCATCAATCGCAGACTTCCAGCCGTTCGTAACGAGCGGCGTATGCACACCTCCGGCAAACCCGCTGACGATCTCCCAGCCGTGTATCAGGCTGAACGATCTTGACAACGTCGGCAGATCCGGCAGACACTTCACCTGCTTTGAGATGATGGCCCACCATGCCTTCAACACCGACGAAAAACCAATCTACTGGAAGGACCACTGTCTTGAACTCTGCAGCGGATTTGTCGAGTCACTCGGGGGCAACGTATTCGATCTCACCTACAAAGAAAACCCGTGGTTCGGCGGAGGAAATGCCGGGGCAAGCGTTGAGGTCTTAATGGGTGGCCTCGAAGTGGCCACACTCGTTTTTATGAACCTTTCCCGGAAGAACTCAGGCAAACCTCCGGTCAGTATCGACGGCAAAGACTACTACGAGATGCCTCTCAGAATCGTCGATACGGGATACGGCCTGGAGCGGTTCACCTGGGCATCCTGCGGCACGCCGACCGCCTACGACGCGGTTTTCCCGGAGATGATTCCGCGCATCCTCACCTCGGCAGGAATGGGGGATCGTCTGGAAAATCCCGAGGTCGAGCGCATCTTAGGATTGAATGCGAAGTTTACCGGCCTCATGGATATCCGCGGCGAAAAGATCCGCGACCTCAGACAGCAGGTGGCCGATGCGACCAACATCTCGGTTGCAAAGCTCGAAGAGATCATCGTCCCGATGGAAAGCGTGTATGCTCTCTGCGACCACACCAGATGCCTTGCCTATATGCTCGGTGATCTCATCGTTCCGTCCAATGTCCGTGAAGGATACCTCGCCCGTCTCGTTCTTAGGCGCAGTATCAGAATGATGCAGGACCTCAAGATGGATGACTACCTCGGCGATCTTGTCGTCAGTCAGATGAAGACGATCGGCCTCTCCAACTTTGAACAGGATGAGGAAATCGTCAGACATATCATCAACCGCGAGGTCGAGAAGTATGATACGACCATTGAGCGTGGAACCAGGACAGTCCAGCGGGTAGGCCAGACCTATGTCAAGAAGAACGAACCGGTCCCGCTGGCTGAGCTGATCACCCTCTACGATTCTCACGGTATTCCGGTCGATCTGATGGGAAAAATCCTCAAAGACACCGGTGCCGAGTTCGAGATCCCCGACGACTTCGATTCGCAGATTGCGGACATGCACTCCGAGAACGAGACGGAAAAACCGGTCTCGCCCCAGGCGAAGTACGCTGACCGGATCGCGAAGATCCCTGAGACGCGCAAGAGTTTCTATGAACGACCAGCCGACATGGAGTTCGATGCAACGGTGCTGGATATCTTCGACAACTATGTTGTTCTGGATGCAACCCTGTTCTACCCCGAGGGAGAAGGAGAGCCTTCCGATACCGGTATGCTTGTGACGAAATCGACGATGGTCCGTGTTGACGAAGTCGTAAAGTGGGAAAACGTCATCCTCCATAAGGTTCGGGAAAACACCCTGAAGCGCGGCGACAGAGTAAAAGGAGTTCTGGATGAAGATCGAAGATGGGCACTTATGCGTCATCACTCAGCGACCCACATGGTCCTCCGCGCTGCAAAAGAAGTACTTGGCCCGCATGTCCATCAGGCAGGATCTCAGCTCTCGACCGATGTCGCACGGCTGGATATCCGCCACTACACCCACATCACTCCCGAGGAACTGAAACAGATGGAGACGATCGTCAATCGCCTGGTGATGGAAAATCTCCCGACGATGATCAAGATCGAAAACAGAGTAAAGGCGGAGCAGAAGTTCGGATTTGCCCTGTATCAGGGAGGTGTCCCGCCGGGAAAGGACATACGCGTCGTTCAGATGGGTGCCGAGGTTCAGGCATGCGCCGGAACGCACTGTCAGTCTACTGGCGAGATCGGCCCAATCAAGATCCTGAAACTGGAGCATATTCAGGACGGAGTCGAGCGTATCGAGTTCGCGGCAGGATTCCCGGCGCTTGATGCCATGCAGCATATCCAGAGTCTGCTGAACACATCCGCAGACACTCTTTCGGTCCAGACGGAAAACCTCCCGGGATCGGTCGACCGGTTCTTTACCGAATGGAAGGATCAGCGCAAAGAAATCGAAAAGCTCCGGGCAAAGATCGCAGAACTTGAACTGTCAAGAATTGAAGGCATCGACATCGGCGGGATCGAGGTCGTCATCAAGCAGATCGACGTCTCCAGAAAGGAGCTCGTCACGGTCGCAGGAAAGATCGCCGAACGGGGAGGCGTGACAGTATTGATCACGACCGCAGACGGGCTTGGCGTCGTATCCTCGTCAGGGACCGGGAAGATCCACGCAGGCAGACTCGTCAGTGAAGTTTGCGCGGAACTCGGCGGAAAAGGCGGAGGTAAAGAAAATCTCGCTCAGGGAGCGGGAGCAGATCCTTCAGCCGTCGGGAAGGCGCTTTCCAAAGCCGAGTCGTTCATTCGTGCAGAATTGAACGCATAACTACCACTTTTTTCGCAGTTTATGAGAGGGTTATATCCACTCGCATCCATACAAGTAGAGTACATATCATGCAGGAAGAGAATGTTGTTGTGCTGGAACATGGTTCCCTTGAGGCACAAAAAGTTGCCAAGGCGATGTCTTCTCCCACATCTGCGGATTTATTCAACGCACTCACTGGAAATCCGCAGAGTGCCACGGCTCTTGCCGAGCGGACCGGACTTCCCCTTACAACAGTAAAATATCATCTGGAAAATATGCTTTCGGCAGGGTTGGTCGAAATCTCCAACACACGGTGGAGCGAGAAGGGGCGCGAGATGAAAATCTATGCGGTCAAAGATCAGGTCGTTGTGTTTGCCCCCCGAAAGACCGTCGATTTGAAAGGCATCGCGGAGAGATACGGCACAATGGCCGGGGTGATCGCCATCGGCTGTTCCCTCGTTATTGCCATCCCCCAGATGCTGAACCGGTTAACCGTCAGGGCAGGATATCCCATTCAAACCAGCGATACGGCAGAGGTGTTCACGATCAAAGCGGCAGCAGGTCCAATGGCAGAGAGCGTGTCATGGATGCCGCTGGTCCATAATGTTGTGCAGGGATTTTTGGTGATATCCCTCGCCATTCTGGCACTGATGATGGCATATGAAATATATCTTGTCAGAAAAAACGGATAAAACTCTTTTTTTCTTTTTTTAATGTAGGAGTAAAAACAGGAGTACCAATTCAAAGATTGGTACGATAATTCGGTGCTTCGTCGGTAATCAGAATATCATGCGGGTGAGACTCTTTCAGTCCCGCAGAGGTAATTCTGACGAACCTGGCATTCGTCCGCATAGTTTCGATATCCTTGCTTCCGGAATATCCCATCGCAGATTTCAGACCGCCGATCGTCTGATAGATGACATCGGTCACAGAACCGACATATGGAGTAGCCCCTTCGACACCTTCTGGAACATACTTGGTCGATCCGATACCTTTCTTCTGGAAGTATCGGTCGCTTGAATTTCCGGAGGTCATGACGCCAAGCGAGCCCATGCCGCGGTACTGTTTGTATCTCCGGCCTTTGACGATGATCGTTTTACCCGGAGCCTCGTCGGTTCCGGCAAACATACTGCCCATCATTACAGACGAAGCGCCTGCCACGATTGCCTTGGCCACGTCACCGCTGTATTTGACGCCGCCATCTGCGATGACCGGGACACCGCACGGATCTGCGACATCGCATACATTGGCGATGGCAGATATCTGCGGAACGCCGACACCAGCAACAATACGGGTTGTACAGATCGAACCCGGACCGATGCCGACTTTGATTCCGTCAACGAACTCTACAAGTTCGCCTGCAGCTTTCGAGGTGGCGATATTTCCCGCGATGACATCGCATGAAACGGCGCCTTTGATTGCCCGGACTCCCTGGACAACATGCATATTATGACCGTGGGCACAGTCCACAACGATAGCGTCGACGCCCGCTTCTGCGAGTTTTAATGCACGCTCCATATCGAAAGGTCCGACTGCCGCGGCAACACGGAGTTTTCCGTTTGCATCGCGGTTGGCTTTCGGATACTGCTGCTTTTCAAGCAGATCCTGCATAGTGATGATACCCGTCAGTCTGCCTTTGTCGTCAACAACCGGAAGACGCTCGACCTTTTTCGTGTACATCATATTGATGGCATCATCTGCAGTTATGTTGTCTTTCACGGATATCGGTTTTTTGGTCATGATCGTTTCGACGGTTTCTGTCCCGACCTTGTTAACCAGACCGCGAACATCCCGGCGTGATACAATGCCGAGAAGTTTGCCGTGCGGACCAACAACAGGCACCCCGCCAATCGAGTGGCGATCCATGAGATTTGCCACAAGAGCAATGGTCGTGTCTGGGGTCACGTATCTGACATCACGTTCGATGACATTGTCGGCGGACTTAACGCGGGTGACAAACGCAACCTCCTCTTCAGGAGTACAGTTTCTGTGCAGAACGCCGATTCCTCCGGCGCGTGCCATAGAAATTGCCATTTCCGCTTCGGTTACGGTATCCATTGCCGCACTCACCAAGGGTATGGAGAGTGAAATATTTTTAGAAAATCTGGATCGAACATCTACATCATTTGGCTCTATCCAGGATTCTGCCGGTTCAATCAGCACGTCATCGAAGGTTAGTGCTGTAGGGATGTTGAGTTTTTCTCCAAACATGTTGTTTACCTTACCATCTGAATCGCTTTTTTCACGAGATCTTCCTGAACCATGGTTGTTCTGTCTCCGCCGCAAACCATACCGCGGACACCGATGATCTCCGGATTGATTTCTTTGAGAATCGAAAGATCTTCAAACTTCAGGGAGCCGGCCAGGGCAGTGCCAATACCAAGAGATCGGTTCAGATCAGTGAAGTTTATCAGAGAATCCTCGTTCATGAACTCGAACGTGCTTTTACCATCCTTCATCCCGGTATCGATCATAGAGAAATCTGCGCCGTATTCAGCTGCGAGCGGTGAGATATCAAATGGACTGATCGCACCGAGTCGTTCATAATCCGAGTAACAGGCAATGACAACGTTTTTTTCCGGGAAAGGCTCTTTAACTGCACGAACAACGGCTTCAATTACTTCTTTTGCAGCGTGTTTATCACTGAACATCAAACCAATCTTAACAAAATCAGCTCCGGCGCATGCAGCACCGTATGCAGCAAGGGAGGCATTCCCCGGAGTCGGACGGTAATCACCTATAGCTGCGGAAACGGGAGTTGAACCGGCCATACGTTTAATTTCGCGGATAACCCACGGAAAATTAGCGCCAAGCGACCCTTCAGCAGGGCGCTTCACATCAATAATGTCAGCATCGAGGCAGAACTTTGCTTCGTCTATTGAACTTGGGCTGACTAAGAGTTTCATGTATATTATGTGGCGGTTCGGGTTAATAGGAGTTACGTCTGAATACGATAAGAAACCCCAGATTCGCCGGATTAATCGTGAAGATGCATCCCGGCGCGACGAACGGCGAGCTCTTCTTCTACGAGATCAAAGTCTACATCAGCCGCTTTTAAAGCGACCATCAGATGAAAAATGAGATCCGCTGCTTCCCCCACCGTTTTTTCAGAAACACCGTTCTTTGCGGCGAGAATGAATTCAACTGCCTCCTCTCCTACTTTTTCAAGGGATTTATCAATGCCCTTTTCATGAAAAAGGAGATGACGCACATACGATTTCTCGGAACTTTCAGACGTTGCCCTTTCGCAGATGACCTGCCATAACTCATCGAATACTTTTGCATCCGTCACACGCTGCCTCTATTCGGTATGAGGATATCTCCAACCTCTTTACCATAAAACCTTCGGACCAGAATTCTGGCCTTTTCGATCGTAGACCCGCCTTTTCCGATAGCAAGACCGAAGTCTCCACGTTCCGGAACGGTGATCATCACCGGTTCATCCCGACTGCCGTACGAAACTGAAGCGACTTCAGCCGGTTTGAACATATTTGCGATGAAAACCTCACGGTCCTCATAGAACTCGACCATCTCGATCCGTTTACCAAGAACACGGGACATCTTTTTGATGTTTTCTCCGCCTTTCCCGATAGCAATCCCCATGTCACCCTGACGGATAACATAGATGATCCGCTCGAACCGGTCATCAATGATACAATCGATCGCCGTGGCTTTGGTCAGGATCCGAAGTTCCTCTATATAGCGGCGTTCTTTGAAGCCGAGAGTCCGGTCAAGCTCGTGCATCTCCTCTATCGGCATGCCGGTTGCGGCATTATCATTTTGTGGTTTTGAATATTGATCATTGTTTTGCATGATTATCCTCTGTTTTTATATGGATTGTTTTAATTTAGTTTGTGATTATTAGTATGATCTGCCGACGAGTGCGGTTTTTCCCGGTTTGCCGCAGACGATGCACGGCCCTTCATCATCAACGATATATTTGCTGCGGACACCCGTTCCAAGAAGGGACGAGTTGGTAAGCTCCTCGAGCTTATCGGCGCAGGCCTTTTCCCCGCACCAGTGAACGACGACGATGTTTTCTTCAAGCATCTGATTACACTCGTCTACTGTCGCAACGGTCTTCAGATGACTGCTCAGATGGCTTTCGGCTTTTGCGAGGATCTGATCGTGTGCCTCATCAAGCAGACGCTTCACAGATTCGGCGGCAGTTTCTCGTGGAATCGTGGTCTTAATACCCAGTCTGTTCGCACATACAAACTGGTAGCTGTCAAGATCAGGCGGACCGAATTCAACGCGAAGAGGGACCCCATGGAGTTCCCAGTGATAATACTTGGCGCGCTGCCGCATATCGCGTGCATCCGTATTCACAAGGAGACCGGCAGCGTTGAGTTCGCTCGCGAGTTTTTCCACCGCAGCCATGATCTCTTCGCCGCTTTTTCCCACGATGATCGGGATGATAACAACCTGCGTCGGAGCGACGGTGGCCGGAAGAACCAGCCCTTTGTCATCACCGTGAACTGCGATGATTGCGGCACTGCATCTTTCGGAAATGCCAAAGCAAGTCTGGGATGCGAGTTTCTGTTCGCCGTTCCCATCTCCGTAGGTGATGTTATAGGTCTTGGAGAAGTGGTCTCCGAGATGGTGAACGGTTCCGATCTGAAGAGTTCGTCCGTCAGGCATAACAGCATCAATTGCCATCGTAAAATCGGCTCCCGGGAACTTGTCCCAGTCAGGACGACGGGAGATGATAATTGGGACGCCAAGGTCACGGTAGAACTCTGACGCGAGACCCAGTTCATACTCGACCTGCTTATTTGCATCTTCCCAGTCGGTGTGGACCGTGTGTGACTCCATGAAAGAGGTGATTTCACGAAGCCTGATCAGAGGACGGGTGTGTTTTGTCTCATATCTGAACGTGTTGACGACCTGATAGAGCTTTAAGGGAAGGTCCGCATGGGAGCGCACCCAGAGAGCATACATCGGATAGATGGCCGTCTCGCTGGTTGGACGCAGAGCAAGCTTCACATCAAGAGGCGAGAGACCACCGCGGGTGACCCAGTAGACCTCGTCTTCGAATCCTTTGATGTGTTCGGCCTCCTTCATGAACTCGGTTTCCGGGATAAGGAGGGGGAAAAGCGTTTCCTCATGGTCTCTATTCAGAAGCGTTCTAAGAAGAGTGTAGGTATGATTACGGAGTGCAAATCCGAATGGATACCAGACATAAAGTCCTTTGACAGGATATCTGACGTCCATTATATCCGCACGGCGGATGACTTCGTTGTACCATGCACTAAAATCGGTACGGGAGGGGAGTGCCCCGGTTTCTTCTGCCATATATTCACCTGAAGTAGTTATTATTGGGTCCTTGAGAGTATTAATCCCACGTTCCGTCAAGAGATGTTTATCCAAAGGATATATCCCACAAGCTATATTGAAAAGCCGGACTAATACTGTTTACATAAATGACGGAGCCCAAATATACATCGATATTGAAAATCGGCATCGACATCGGCTCGACCACCGTCAAAGTTATAGTCCTTGATGAAGCAGACAATATTCTTTATCGGGCATATGAACGTCACTTTTCGAAGGTAAGGGAAAAAACGGGAGAACTCCTGAGTCGGGCTTCGGATATTCTTGACGGAAGAGAAGTTCGCATCCTGATCACCGGTTCGGCAGGTCTCGGGGTTGCAAAATCTGCCGAACTGCCGTTTATTCAGGAGGTTTTCGCGACCGCAAAAGCCGTCAGAAGCTACATCCCCAACGCAGACTCCGTGATAGAACTCGGAGGAGAGGATGCAAAGATCATCTTTTTTAAGGGGAGTCTCGAGGAACGGATGAACGGGAGCTGCGCCGGAGGGACGGGAGCTTTCATCGATCAGATGGCGACTCTGCTGAACGTGAGCGTCGAGGAACTTGACGAACTCTCTCAGAATTTTGAAAAAATCTATCCGATTGCCTCACGATGCGGCGTATTTGCAAAGACGGACATACAGCCGATCCTCAATCAGGGCGGACGAAAAGAGGATGTAGCGGCATCAATCTATCAGGCCGTCGTTGACCAGACGATCGCCGGACTGACGAAAGGGAGAAGTCTTGGTGAAACAGTTGTGTTTTTGGGAGGACCGCTGTATTATTACAAAGGTCTTAGAAAACGGTTTACCGAGACGCTCGGCCTCGACAATGAGCATGCAGTCTTCCCGGAAAACGGCGACTGTTTCGCGGCGCTTGGGGCGGCACTCTCGACGGACGGATACGACACAATCACGTTCAGCGATGTTCTGAGAAGAATTCGGGAAAGCGTGGACGACGCAACCCACACGAACACCATGCCCCCTCTATTCACATCTCAGGAAGAGTATGAGGAGTTCTGCAGACTGCATAACAGCAGCGCCCCGCCGGAAACCGACATATCATCCTACATTGGTGATGCCTGGCTCGGCATTGATGCGGGAAGCACGACGACAAAACTCGTTTTAATCGATGAAGACTGCGGCCTTCTCTACTCGTACTACGGATCTAATCAGGGAAACCCGGTCGGGATCGTTCTTGCGGAACTCAAAAAGATCTACGAGTTGACCGGAGACAGGATCAAAATCAAAGGAAGTGCGGTCACAGGATATGGAGAAGAGCTGATCAAAAACGCCTTCAACATGGATCTCGGCCTGGTCGAAACGATAGCTCATTATCAGGCCGCCAAACACTTCAACCCGGACGTTGACTTCATCATCGACATCGGCGGGCAGGATATGAAATGCTTCAAGATCCGAAACGGGGCCGTTGACAGCATATTCTTAAACGAGGCATGTTCATCCGGATGCGGCTCGTTTATCGAGACGTTCGCACGGGCTCTCGGCTATGAAATCGGAGAATTCTCCAGACTCGGCCTGTTCGTCGAACATCCGGTGAACCTTGGATCGAGATGTACGGTTTTCATGAACTCGTCGGTCAAACAGGCTCAGCGGGACGGGGCGACGGTCGCCGATATTTCCGCCGGACTGTCCATCTCGATTGTCAAAAATGCAGTCTACAAAGTCATACGCGCAGCAAGTGGCGATGATCTTGGAAAACACATCGTCGTTCAGGGAGGGACATACAACAATGACGCGGTTCTTCGAAGTTTTGAACAGGAACTCAAGCGCCAGGTCACCCGACCCGTCATTGCCGGGATATCCGGGGCATACGGCGCCGCGCTTTATGCAAAGGATACGGCGCCGGAGAACCAGGGGATGCTTAACCGGGATCAGCTTGCGTATTTTACCCACACGGCGAGACCCATCACCTGCAAACTTTGTACGAACCACTGCAGTCTGACCATCAATACCTTCGACAACGGACGCCGGTTCGTCTCTGGAAACAGATGCAGCCGACCGCTTGGAAAACAGAAAAACGATCTTCCGAATCTGGCAAAATGGAAGTATGACCGTCTGCGTTCTTTCACCAGTGTTCCCGGACCCCGCGGAAAGATCGGGATACCCTTTGGACTCAACATGTTCGAGAACCTCCCGTTCTGGCACGCATTTTTTACCAAACTCGGTTTCGAAGTGGTGTTATCTCCCGAATCGTCCCGAGGCATCTACCGGCTCGGCCAACACACAATTCCCTCGGATACGGTCTGCTACCCGGCAAAACTCATGCACGGACATGTTATTTCTCTGATTGACGAAGGAGTTGATACGATCTTCTACCCCTGCATGCCCTACAACTTCGATGAGGGAGCGGGAGACAACCATTTCAACTGTCCAGTCGTCGCTTACTATCCGGAACTTCTTGCGGCAAACATCTCCGAACTTGAAAAAGTCAGGTTCCTGAACCCCTACTTCGGTCTGCACAGACCAAAAGATTTTGCCAAACGTGCCGCCGTCTACTTCAAAGGAGAGTTCGGCATTCCTGCACATGAGACAAAGGAGGCGGCCAGTGCAGCATACAAGGCATATAAAGAATATAAAGCTGAGATCCGTACAAAAGGTGAGGAATATCTCAAATATGCCCGCGAAAACGGGAAAAAGATCCTTGTTATGGCCGGAAGACCCTATCATATCGACCCGGAGATCGGTCATGGGATCGACGAACTTACCGTGTCCTATGGGTTTGTTCTCATCAGCGAGGACTCGATATCCCATCTCGTGAAAAAGGAGCCGCGAAAAGTACTGAATCAATGGACCTATCAGTCGAGACTTTACTCGGCTGCCAGATACGTCTGCACCCAGCCGGATATGGAATTGATCCAGCTCGTCTCGTTCGGATGTGGGATCGACGCAATCACAACCGACGAGACCAGAGACATCCTTGAATCAGGTGGCAAACTCTATACGCAGATCAAAATTGATGAGATCACTAATCTGGGAGCAGTTAAGATCCGTTTGCGAAGTCTGATCGCGGCGGTCGAAGCCAGGGAGAGAACATAAGATGGCTGAACTGATATACGACGAGACCGGGCGGCTCCTCTTTACCGAGGAGATGAAGCATGAATACACGATCCTCATGCCCCAGATGCTTCCGGTGATGTTCCATCTTTTGAAAAGGATCATCGAACTCGAAGGATACAGAATCGAGATTCTGACATCTACCAACCGGGAGATCGTAGAGACTGGGCTGAAATATGTGCACAATGACACCTGTTATCCGGCCCTTCTCGTCATCGGCCAACTGATCGAAGCGGTCCAAAGCGGAAGATACGATCCGCACAAAGTGGCCCTCCTCATCAGCCAGACCGGAGGGGGATGCCGGGCCTCAAACTACATCCACCTGCTCAGAAAAGCGCTCAAAAAAGCGGGCTTAGAGTATATTCCGGTTATCTCGATCAATCTTTCGGGTCTTGAAAAGAATCCCGGGTTTAAAATCCCCTTTTCGGTCGGCCGCCGGATGATCTATGGGATGATGTACGGGGATCTTCTGGTTCATCTCGGCAATCAATGCAGACCGTATGAGCTGGAGAAGGGGGCAACCGATGTCCTGATCTCGACATGGACCGATGATCTCGTCGACCTTTTCGTTCACGGAAAGGGAATGAGCCGCGGACAGATGAAAAGATATATGGAAAAGATAACCCGCGAGTTTGCAGCGATCCCAAAAAGCAAAGAAAAGAAGATCAGGGTCGGTATCGTCGGCGAGATTTATATCAAGTACGCTCCGCTTGGAAACAACAATCTCGAGGATTTCCTAACCGGCGAAGGCGTGGAAGTGATCGTGCCGGGGATTACTGACTTCATGCTGTTCAAATTCAACAACCGCTATGTGGATGTGGATCTGTACGGTGGAAGCAAGCTGAAAAAATTCGCAATCGGGGTCGCCCAGCGATATATTGAGAGCTGCCAGAATATCATGATCGGCGTGATAAAAGAAGAGGGTACGTTTCGTGCCATGGGATCCTTTGCCGATCTGCAGAAACTCATCAAAGGATATCTCGGATACGGAAACAAAATGGGAGAGGGGTGGCTTCTTACTGCAGAGATGCTGGAACTTATACATACCGGCACCCCGAACATCGTCTGTACACAGCCGTTTGGATGTCTGCCGAACCATGTAGCAGGAAATGGAATGATGAGAAAACTGAAAGTCGATTTCCCGGACTCGAATATTGTTGCCGTGGATTATGATCCTGGGGCAACCAGGATCAATCAGGAAAACCGGATCAAACTTATGCTGGCCAACGCAAAGCGGGAGTAATCAAAAAGATAAGACGTTTACAAGAAAAAAGAGCATACAGTTTATGTTCTGAATGCAGGCGAGCTTATGTGAAACGGGGTGCCCGCTTCACATAAGGGTATGTTCAACTATTTTTTCCTTCAGGAAAGAGACCGCATTACTTGCGGTTTCCTTTCTTTGAAGGTGCGTCGCGTGCTGGGGCTGCTTTCGGGGCTGCGTCTGATTTAACAGGTGCTGCGTCCTTTTTGCCTGCCATAGGTTTGTTCTGCATTTGGTTTTCACCTCGGTTTTTAGTGAGTGATTACGCAAATAGTCTGGCTACCTGTTGTTGAATAAATTTCCATGGCGAGACGATTCCCGTCTTCCCGGCACCTCATTTATCTCAATGACTGCAGCATTCAGGGGCTGGTCAGACCCCCTATCCGGCTCCCAGGTGTAAGTTAACCCACGTCGCCTAAATCCTGTGGAACTTCCTATTTTTCTTGTTCATTTCTCACTGTAAATACTTTTGTGAAGGGGACGAATGAAATCCGGTAAAATCGATAAAAAACGTCGTATATGAGGAGTTTTGCGGTGTTGAAACAAGAGCGCGGACACTTGCGCACGTTAATCATATGCGCGCCGGACATCGCCCGCAAAATCCTTGAAATCCAATGCGGGACATCAAACACGCATTAAAAAATCATATACACCAATGCTGGAAACAAAAAGAGATAACCAATCCCGAATAGGAGGAAAATCCACTCGGCAAATGCCAGAGGTTTCTTTGGAAAATGCATCGAGGAGTCGGCCGCATATCCCCGGCAGCACATCGAGACGTAGGTTCGTTCTCCCTGATCTATGGCACGGATAAATAAGGAACCTGCAGCATTGCCGATCACGCGAAGCCGATACGCAAGAGGAAGATGACGATCGGACCAGGTGAAACATTTGCAGGCAAATGCCGACTGAATTTTCTGGAAAACCAGTGCGAAGACGAAGATATAGCGGACGGTGAGACTCATGACCGTGATGAAGAGTCTTGGAACATGGAGGCGGGAAGCGGCCTCAAGCATTCCCTGCATTGTTGTCGTTGCGGACAGAAGAATGATGAACGACAGGGAAATAACGAATTTCGCAAAAAGCGAGAACCCGAAGATGAGCGACTCCCAGTATACATTCACCCCCAGAGGGAAAGAGAACAGAACATGATACAGATCATAATACGGATTTCCAAAGAACGGCTGGAGAATAATGAAGAACAATCCAAACGGCATGATGAGTAGAAGCCGGACAAGATAGTATCTGATTGAGGCGCCCGAAAGGATGTAGAGACACCAAAAGAGCATATAAATCACGAGGAGAGCAAAGAGCTGGGGCCAGGGAATAATCTGATCACCTATCCTGACGTAGGGCAGAATGATCGTTACCAATAAACCCAGAAGACAAAGGATGAGTTTGACTCGGCCATCCATTGAATGGACCGGGCTTTTCCGGTACGCCTCGTGTTCGATATCAAAGAGTTCATCAATGAGCGTCATTCTTGGTGAAAATGGGGATGAGGATGGCCGTGCTGATGATCACACATATGTTCCAAATCAGAATGAACGGGAATCTCCTTTTTTTCCCGGGGGAGAGGCTCCTTTCCAAATGCTTTCATGAAAGCATCTTCAGCATCCTGATACGTGTAGGCCGATTCGACGTTGATTCCCTGCGCCTGAAGGGCCCTGATGAGTCTTGGAAGAGCCGGAAGTTCCAGGTGGGCACGTGCCAGCAGATCGTCCTGAAGGAATATCTCCTGAGGAGTCCCGTATCCGGTGATCTCCCCCTTTTCCATGACGTAGACACAGTCTGCCATCTCCGGGACCAGCTCAACCTGATGCGTGGAGTAGATAACCGTGAATCCGTATGTTTCGGGAAGAGCGTTCAGGAAACTGAAGAGCTCTTTAACCCCCTGGGGATCCAGACTGGCGGTCGGCTCATCAAGGATGAGAACCTGGGGTTCCATGGCAAGCACTCCTGCAATAGCCACGCGCTTTTTTTCCCCGCCGGAAAGGTGGTGGGGAGCCCGGCTTCGCAGATCTTCGAGACCAAGCATATGGACAACAGAATCAACGCGGTGGGCAATGGTTTCCTCGTCAAGCCCGAGATTGCAGGGACCAAAAGCGATGTCCTGCTCAACGGTTGTTGAAAATACCTGATCATCCGGATTTTGAAAAACGAGACCGACAAACTTCCGCACCTCATGGATGTTTGCTTTGGTGATAGGCTCGCCCCTAATCAAAACCGACCCCGATTTCGGTTTGAGAATGCCGTTCAAATGACGGAAAAGCGTACTCTTTCCGGCTCCGTTGGGGCCGAGAACCGCGATCCGCTGTTTTCTACCGGCAATGAAGTTGATATTGTTTAATACCGGCTCTTTGGATGTGCTGTATGAATAACAGAGGTCCCGGGTTTCAATGAGGTGCATTGTAATGATTTATGTATGCTTTGAGGGCATAAAGATGGTAGCATTGGTATTACGGAAGACGGGGGAAAAACGGGAGAAAACAGGCCAAAAACTGCCTGCAAAAGATTCTAAACTTCAGATAGGGAATTCACGAAATGGATTACCCGAACATCGATCTAAGACCTCCTTTGACCCCGACTCTGCCGAATGTTCCATACAAAGAGGGCTTCATCATAAGTCTCTTCAGCAGATCGGAAGGCCGATCCATATCGCCGTAACGAACGATCAGATCAAGAATCTCCGAAGTATTCATTGCATCGATCGCCGCATCGATATCCTCAGAATCCAGGTTCCGGCGGAATTCCAGAGCCTTCAGACCCATATCAAGTTCACGACCAAAATCACCGCGCCAGAGGGTTTCATATGCTGAAAGAAATGCATCCGTCGTGTCTCCTGCCTCCATTGATTTGACTGCGGTCTCGGCAGCAAACCGGGCAGAGCGAATCCCTGTATACACCCCACCGCCGGATGTCGGTTTTGGAAAACCTGCGGCATCTCCGATAAGCATGCAGCCCGACCCAAACGTTTTACGCCGGATACCCATTGGAATCGTGCCCGTTACCGAGTGGATGGTGCTTCCTGGAAACCGGGCGAGAAATTTTGCAAAAAGGTCAGGTACATTTTTCATTCCGCAAAGACCAACGCGGGCTCTTTTCTCCGACAAGGGAATGACCCAGGCAAAAAATTCGGGAGCGGCATTTGGGTGAAGTTCTACAAGCGAAGGATCTCCGTTCCACGGAACTTCGGCCTGAATCCCAGAATAAATACAGGGCGACGGCGGGATCCCCAGACTCCGGGCAGCAACGCTCCGCGGGCCGTCTGCTGCAACCAGAATAGAATAGGGAATTTCCTCCCCGCCGGCAGTATGAATGATTTTTTTTCCAGGATTGATCTTTGTGACACATGTCTTGAGAGAAAATTCAGCGCCTGCCTCCGCAGCACGAACGGCGATCTCGTGATCAAGCCTGCCTCTGTCAACAACATAGGCCTTCGTCGTTTTTGCATCGAAAGAAATGGAATGACCCTCCGAGCCGCAGATTTTCGCTCCACGGACCCTATTATACACGGACCGGTCCGACACTGCGCACTCGGCAAAGGCATTATTCGAAAGGAGACCGGCACACTGGACAGGATACCCTATAAAGGCATGTTCCTCAAGAACCCGCGTGGAAAGACCTGCTTTGGCACATATCCGGGCGGCGGTCGAACCGGCTGGTCCGCCCCCTATGATAATGACATCAGACACGTATGATTCAGTTGGTCATACTAAAATAAAAATAAGTGGGAGTTCCAACAGAGATTTCGGTAAACTGAAGGTCATATCCCGCGTTTATCCGCTTCATCCTCAATCTTTGCAACGATAGCACTTCCAACAATAACCCCATCCGCACCATGACGGACGATCTCGGCAGCATGAACCGGCTCTGAGATGCCAAAGCCGACTGCCACGGGTATTTTGGTCCGCGCTTTGACGCGTTCGAGAAGCGGGAAGGTATTTTTCGAGATCTCGGCACGCTTTCCAGTAACGCCAAGAGAGGAGACCAGATAGATGAAGCCGGAAGCTAGCCTGACGATCATATCGAGCCGCTCGTCAGATGTCGTCTCCGTCACCAGAAATATCTGTGCGATCCCGGTCCGCTCTGAAGCTTTCAGGGCAGGCTCAATTTCTTCCGGGGGCATATCGACGATCAGCATCCCGTCGACACCGGCCTCCTTTGCCTCATCATAGAACCGATTGATACCGCGGCGGAAGACGATATTGCAGTAGACCAGAAACACGATCGGAACGTCCGAGTAGCTTCGAACCGCTCTCACGATCTCAAACACGCCGTCTGTTGTAATGCCGGCATTAATCGCCCGATTGTCCGCACTCTGGATCACGCCTCCGTCGGCCACGGGATCGGAAAAGGGAACGCCCAATTCCAAAACATCGCAGCCTCCGTCGATCAACGCTTTCGCGATCTCGATCGAATCAGACAGATTCGGATCTCCGGCAACGGTATATCCGACAAAACCTGGCTTTGCAAACGCTGCTGCAACCCGCTCTTTTCCAGATTTTTCCGGCATTACTCCTCACCTCCGAACCTCTTTGAAACCGATGAGACATCTTTATCTCCTCTTCTGGATAAGCATATGACCACGATATCGTCACGATCGAAGTCATCCCTGTTTTTCAGAACATACGATACCGCATGGGCCGATTCGAGAGCAGGAATAATCCCTTCCGTTCGCGAAAGATAGGAGAAGGCCTCAAGGACCTCGTCATCCATCACATAGGAATACTCGACACGGTTCATCTCTTTGAGCATACTGTGCTCGGGCCCGACCCCTGGATAGTCGAGTCCTGCCGAGATGGAATGCGTCACGCCGACCTGTCCATCCTCATTCTGTGTCAGATAGGAGAGAGCTCCGTGCAGAACCCCGGGACTGCCGGTGTTCAGCGTCGCCCCGTTATTTCCGGGAGTAAGGGCGCGTCCTCCTGCCTCCACGCCGACCATCCGGACGTCGTCATTCAGCATAGGATAAAACATGCCGATAGCATTCGAGCCGCCGCCGACACAGGCAACAAGCGTATCCGGAAGCCGGACTTCCTTAAGAAGACACTGACGTCTGGTCTCCTCACCAATGACCGACTGGAAATCCCTGACGATCATAGGGAAGGGATGAGGACCCACGACCGAGCCAATCAGGTAGTGGGAGTAGTCAACGGTCTTTGACCATTCGCGCAATGCCTCGTTGGTTGCATCCTTCAGTGTCTTCGTTCCGGAACTGACGGGATGAACCTTGGCCCCCATGAGTTCCATTCTGAATACATTCAGTTTCTGTCTCTCGCAGTCTTCCTCGCCCATAAACACTTCGACAGGCAGATTGAGCGCCGCTCCGGCAATTGCCGTTGCAACGCCGTGCTGTCCGGCTCCGGTCTCTGCAATCAGACGTTTTTTTTTCCCATGGCTTTTGCAAGCAGGGCCTGCCCAAGAGTATTATTGAGTTTATGCGCCCCGCCGTGAACAAGATCCTCACGCTTGAGATAGACCTTACACCCGCAGTGCTCGGACATATTCCTGCAGAACGTAAGGGGCGTCTCGCGTCCGGCAAACTCCGTCAGATACGAGTTGAGTTCAGCCTTGAATCTCGGGTCGTCTTTTAATCTGTGATACGCGCCGTCCAGCTCGTAGAGAGCCGCCATGAGTGTTTCGGGGACGAATCGTCCGCCAAACTCACCGTAATATCCTGTTTTTTCTTTCATACTGCTGGTCTCCTGCAAATCTCTATAAATTCCCGCATTTTTTTCAGTCTTTGATTCCCTTTGACTTTTCAACGCCGGATGAGACGTCGACGGCATACAGACGAAGATCTCTGATGGCGTCTCCAACATTATCGGGCGTCAGGCCGCCGGAAAGTATCACGGGAACAGCAGACTTTTCGACTACTTTTTCAGCATAACTCCGGTCGTACACGATTCCACGACCGCAGCTCTGATCGATCACGACTGCATCGCATTTCTCAGGGATGCCGATCTCTCCCGACGCCACACGGTAAATTTTTGTTCCGACTCCTGCCGGAACTTTCAGATTCTGGGGAATCTGAATGGCTGTGGGTTTGAGGGAGAGGATGAGTTCCAGATCGCTTTGACTTTGGGTGTTGGTAACGCAGATCTTCTCGGTGTTCGGACGAAGGGCGGCGAATATTGCTCTTGCCCGGCTGACCGGAACCGAACGTTTCGAATCCGAACAGACGACTATTCCGATAGCATCGGCCCCTTCTTCTTCCGCAATTAAAGCATCCCTTACCGTAGTGATCCCGCATATCTTCACGCGCATACGAATGCCTCCAGGGTTTTTGCGGATTTGCGGATTTCATGAGGGAGGTTCCAATCAGAAATCCCTCACAGATATTTTTCAGCCCAAGGACATCCTCGGGCGTTTTGATACCGCTTTCGGAGATCACGGTGAGGCCCGCGTCCCGGAGGCGACTCGACAACTCTGTCGTTTTCTTCGTATCGACCGACATGTCATAGAGATTCCTGTTGTTGATACCTGTCAGCAGTGCCCCGGATTTTACGGCATTTTCCGTATCTTTCCGGTTCCTGACCTCGACAAGCGGCTCGATATCCAAGGACCGGCAGAGAAGGATGAACTCTTCAAGCCGGTCCTGCAGAACATCGGCTATCAGAAGCACGGAGTCGGCCTGCAAGGCATAGGTTTCGTAGATCTGCTTTTCATCGATGATGAAATCCTTTCTAAGGATCGGAAGCCGGGTTCCGGATTTTGCTTTGGTGAGATTTTCCGCACTCCCCGAAAAGTAGCCAGGTTCCGTCAGAACGGAAACGGCACATGCCCAGCCTGCTTCATACAGGCGGGCGAGGTCAGCCGGATCCAGCTCTGAGGCAAGGGTCTTGTCCGAGGGTGTTTTGTATTTGATCTCGGCGTTAACCGCATTTTTTTCACCGTGACATTTTTTCACAGATTTAAGGAGACTTTGAGGAACATGATCCATTTCTTCAGCGATTTTTCTGATCGAGGGGTCAAGCAGGGCAGCCCTTTCTCGCGAAAGGGCGCAGATGTCATCAAGAATCATTTCTGCCCCCTGATAGGAGAATCAGATTCTCCAGTCTCTCGAGCGCACGGCCCGAGTCAATGGATCTTTCCGCATATTTGATCCCGTCAGCGATACTCCCTGCCTTGTCTCCGAGATAGATTGCAGCCGCGGCATTGAGGATGACGATATCTCTTCTCGGCCATTCTATTCCCGACAGAACCGATCTGATTATTTGGGCATTGTACTGAGGATCCCCTCCAAAGAGGGAGGCGGCATCAGCTTTCGGGAAACCGAAGGCTGATGCGTCAAGAGAATAACTTCTGACCTGACCTTCATTCACCTCAGATACCAGGGTAATGCCGGTCGTAGTTATCTCGTCATATCCGTCACCGTGAACAACCATTGCCCTTTTTGTGCTAAGAATATTGAGAACCTCCGCGATCTTTTCCGTGAGTGAAGCATCATAGACTCCAAGTAACTGGGCATCCGCTCCGGCAGGATTCGAGAGAGGGCCGATAAGATTGAAGAAACTGCGGATACCGATCTCCTTTCTGACCCTGCCCGCATACTTCATAGCAGGATGATGGCTTTGGGCAAACATAAATCCTATCCCGTTTTCATCAATGATTGCACACACCCTTTCCGGGGAGAGATCGATTTGTACTCCGAGTGCTTCCAGAACATCGGCGGATCCGCACTTACTGGTTGTTCCCCGGTTTCCATGCTTGACGACTGTCACTCCGGCGCCAGCCGCAGTAAAAGCCGCGGCCGTACTGATGTTGAAGGTGTTTTTCCCGTCGCCTCCCGTGCCGCAGGTGTCAACGAGCAGGCCGTTTCGTTTCGGAGCGATTTGGACTGCATTCTCCCGCATCACGGATGTAAAAGCCGCGATCTCGGCACTTGTCTCGCCCTTCATAACAAGGGCCGTTAGAAAGGCTCCGATCTGACTGTCTGCAGCATTTCCCGACATGATATCCTGCATTGATCCTTTCGCCTCGAAAATACTCAGATCAGAACGTGACGATACTTTCTTTATGCATTCTGCGATCATCGAACCACTCCTATGTCCAGAAAATTTTTCATGATTTTGTCGCCCGAGTCCGTGAGGAGGCTTTCGGGATGGAACTGGAGACCGAACACCGGATACTCTGTGTGGGAAACTGCCATGATCATCCCGTCAGCTTTGCTTCGTACCGAAACCGACAGACAGGTGGGCAGGGACGACTCTTCAGCGGCAAGCGAGTGATATCTGGTTGCCCTGAAAGGATTTTCCACCCCGGCAAAGAGACCGGTCCCGTCGTGCAGGATCTCGGAGGTCATGCCGTGCACCGGTTTTCCGGTCCGGATGACTTTTCCTCCGAAGAAGTGGCATATCGCCTGATGCCCAAGGCATATCCCGAGTGTCGGGATCTCTTCTGCATAGGTGTCCAGAATCTCCAGACAAAGTCCTGAGTCCTCCGGTTTCCCGGGACCCGGAGAGAGAACGATACGGTCAAATTCCGACGGGTCTGGAAGATCACTCCGGCGGTCATTTTTAACAACGAGCGGCTTTCCCCCGAGATACCCTATCTGCTGACAGAGATTGTAGGTGAAACAGTCGTAACAGTCGATTACCAGAACGTTCATGAGTTTTCACCCGCTGATTCGATGGCGGCCTTCATGCTTGCGGCCTTATTTTCCGACTCGGTAAATTCGGACGCAGGATTCGAATCCGCAACGATGCCTGCTCCGGACTGGAAATACGCAGTTTTGTCTTTTACCACAACGGTCCGGATTAAAATCGCAAGATCCAGATTTCCATTGAAGCCAATATAGCCGACGGCCCCGGCATACGGCCCGCGGGATGTCAGTTCTAGTTCGTTTATGATCTGCATGGCGCGAATTTTCGGCGCTCCGGAAACGGTGCCGGCAGGGAAACACGACATGAAGGCATCAAATGGCGTCTGGTCGTCCGAAAGGACCCCCTCAACGGTCGAAACGATATGCTGCACATGGGAGAATTTTTCAACGGACATAAAACCCGGTCACCCGAACACTTCCGTATCTTGAGACGCGGCCGATATCGTTTCTCGAAAGATCGACAAGCATCAAATACTCGGCGCACTCTTTTTTATCGGCTAAGAGTTCCTTTTCCAGTTCGAGATCCTCTTTTGCATCCTTCCCACGTTTTCTGGTACCGGCGATTGGAACCGAGGTGACCTGCCGTCCTTCCACTTTGATCAGCATCTCGGGACTTGCACCGATGACCTGTTTGTCGGAGAAGTCCATGAAATACATATAGGGACTTGGGTTCAGTCTTCTCATCTGCCGATATATCTTGAAGGGATCGCCGTCATAGGAGACAGCGCATTGTTTCGATATGACAACCTGGAAGATATCACCATTGAGAATGTACTCTTTTGAAGATCTCACGAGATCTTCGAACTCGGTTTCCGATAGGCCGGATGTATACGTTGATCCTGCTTTGCCCATGTTTTCGCACGGGAGTTTCTCTTCAAGGGACGCCAGCTCGCAGAGAGTTTTTTTTGCTGCGGAGATCTGACGAAGAGCCTCGGTATATCCAGATTTGATGTTTTCGGGATCTTCACCAAATAAAAACCTGAGAATGGTAATGGTTCCCCGAACATGATCGAATACGACATACTCTTCCGGCATCATGAACTCGGCAAGAGGAAAATCACGCGGTTTTTCTTTGATGCCGGGAACACTAAGGGTCTTGAGCGCCAGATCATACGAGATGTATCCGGCAAGACCGCCGGCATATCAGGGAATGTCCGGACTTTGATACTCGATGCAGCGTAACAGTTCGTTGAGTGATTCCGCGGACGCGTCCCGACCTTCAATTCCTTTTGCAGGGGTGTATTTTCCGGAAATGCTGATCCCAGGATCGGCAGTTACATGCATCAGAAGACCGGTCCCAAGGACCGAGTATCGTGCATTGCGTTCATTCCCTTCTATCGATTCGAGGAGAAAACCGTATTCTCCTCTGAATGCCTCATAAGCAGAGGCAGGCGAGATTCCCGGGTCGGTAAAGGTAGTATAAACGGGAATCAGCGTATTGGCCGTTAAGGTCTTTTTGAGTTCAGGTAATTCCTCTCTTGAGGGAAAGACCGGATTTGGACCATATTCCCCGATTATACCAGTTTCCATTCCACCGGCATCACCATCCGATTCGTATTGATTGATTGCATAATTTACAATAATTGTTGTCTGTTGTACATATATACACTTTACTGTACATATAGTTTAAATTGCGCGTGCCGTAAAATAAAAAAAACATCCCATAATTATCCCAAAAATCTCGGGAAAATGAGACGAGAACACCCAATGAAACGATATTCTGACAATTTATCGATGTTTAACAGCATGCAAGGAATACTCCGTCAGTGTGTCGACTAGAATAAACGTCACCATTACTGCAGCGAAATCTTAAGGGCACCCATACGGTCACCTTTATCCTGCATCATCGCCTTGACCACATAGAGCATCGGGATTTAATTAACACCTTAAGTCATGGATTATCAAATGCATTTGTCCGGGTTTCTGAATGAGATGAATTCATCCTCCACCCCAAGTAGTAAAATGAGGGGAAAAACCCTCTAGATATCTCGTAACATATCAACACGGTTTGCGGTTACTTGTGGTGTTTTTTTTCACCGGTTTCTGAAAGGAAGGAAAGAGCAGGTGTTATTAAAAGATCGGGGTTTGTAGCAGAAAACAGGTGATCACCATCCACAAGGACAAGTTTAGATTTTGGAATACCACCAACCAGCTCGCGTGTAATTTTCATCGGGATGATTTTATCATTTTTTCCGCTGACGATAAGTACCGGACATTTTATCCGACCAAGCAGTGGGCGGGTATCGCATCTGTTTGCAGCACCTGTCATTCGTTTAAATGATGCCGGAGTTGGTGGATATCTCTGTTCATACACCCATCCAGTCATCTTCTCTTTTACCCCGGGAATCATTGTTGCGGCAATGCCAATGATTCGCATCACAGGCAGGGCACGACTGAACCCAACAACGAGAATGAGGCTAATTACCCTTTCGGGATATTTTGCGGCTATTATCTGTGCTGTCTGAGACCCCATTGATGTTCCCATAATATGAGCTTTTGAAATCCCCAGCGCATCCATCAAACCGACGGCATCGTCGGCCATCATTTCTATTGTGTAGGGAACGTCTGGTTTATCGGTTCGTCCAACACCGCGGCAATCATATACAATAACCCGGTATCCGGCGGCGAATTTGTCGAGATATCTCGATCTTCCCGGTTCAGTGACCATCGAAGATATTTCGAATCCAAGCCCCTGCATCATAAGAAGAGGTTCACCAACACCGTGAACCTCGAAATATATATTGATACCGTTAACATTTGCAATTGGCATTTTTCATCACATCCTTAAAAAAATCCCTGTCAATCTCAAACAAAATACAACCCCTTTCATTCCACCATGTACATACTTCACAAATGTTGTGATCACGTGTACATCTCCGTCCGGTAGATTCCAGCGGACAGTCATACCGTTTTGCGCATCCCCAGCAACATGTACCAGTTGCCCTTCCTGCAATATAATCAGGATTCAAAAATGAGCCGGTACGCCTCTTCACCTCTCTTATCATGCCCTGCAACCTCCGTCACAACAACACAATTTCATATAAGCTGCTTTCATTCACAAGCTTCCTCCTTTTCAAACTCAGAATAATTACCAACTGATGCAGATGCCAAGAAAAGAAGACTGGATACTAGGCGTTCGGTATTTTTACCATTATAATACATTTCTCTGTATAAACCAGAATGGATTACCTTAACATTTGAAAAGCCCAGTTCTGAAAGAAATATTTGCACCTCTCCATCGGCAAAACCGGAAAGCAGAGGCTCACCTGCGGCGGCCGTACATAGTCTGATATTATCTCCTCCCTCACTATCAGACGTTCCGTCTGCAAGCGACTTAGGGATGAAATCAAACAGAACTAAGCTCTTTTCACAGGAATTTCTTGCAACTCCTGAAAAAAGATTGAAAACAGCATCATATGATAGATACATTAAAAGCCCTTCTAAAATAAACAAAGTCTTTAAATCAGGAGAATAGCCGGCTGTTTTCATCTGTTCCCACAAATTGCCGTCTTCAAGGTCAAAAGGTACAAATGTCACATGAGAGAGGAATTTTCCAAATATTTCTTTTATAATTTCTTTTTTTCTCTTAATCGTCGATAGATTGTCAACTTCAAACACCTTTATCTCATTTTTCAAAGAGTCAATCCGATATGCCCTTGTATCATAACCTGCTCCGAGAATTACCAGTTGCCTGAATCCATCTGTGGCGGCGTTCTGTATTATGTCGTCAAAATAACGTATTCTTGCACGGATTGAGTTGCTCCAGCCCTGCATCTTCCTTTCGTACTCTTCTGCCATTACCTTAGCTTCAATCGGATGTTCCTTTGCCCATTCAAGTACATGACGATTTATAAAATAAGTAGCATACTGATCACAAAAAATGCGTATATCCTCAGGCAGTTGTGATTCAGCGAGACGCTGCAGTGCTATTCCTTCGGCCATTTTACTGGAACCTTTGGTTGTTCTTATATTTTCGTTGTCATTGATCATAGCATACCTCATATTTTTTTGATAGACAACATACTCAACGCAGGTATAAATAACATACGCACAGTATGTATAAATAAATCGAGGATGTTAACGTGACCAAATAGTTATACAAATAATCACAAATAAATACTGTAATATGCCGAAACCCATTCCCCAGTATAAAGATGAGGCAAAAAGGAAGATTGTTCTTGCAGCATTAGAGGTGATGGCAGAATCTGGATATGACAAACTTACAATGGATGATGTCGCAAAAAAGCTTGGAGCTACAAAAGGGGCAATTTATTGGTACTTTCAAAATAAAAATGCCTTAATTCAGGAATTATTAGAAACAATCGACACAGAATTTAGACAGATAGCAGATGATCCTTTTTTTGATCAAATGAAGAATATCATTATTCCCCCTGCATTAAACCGCCTGGTATTTAATGACGAACTGAAAAAAGAAATATTTTATGAAATCGGTTTTTTAAACAGCCCAAAAGCTGACATCCCCCTCACAAATCCCAAATTTCTTACGGAATTAATTACAATTTTGGAGATACAACTAGCATACGAGCAAAAAAAAGAGCAACTGCCATCATTATCTGATAAAAAAACTCTAGCATTGAGTTTGGCCGTATTATTTTCAGGTTTGCAAAGAGGGGAGATATACACAATCCTTTTTTTCGGACGGACAAGAATCCAACAGATGTGGTTCACTGCCATGAACAAATTATTAAATTGTGAATTGGCAATCAATCTGATTAAAAAATACTCATTATAATTATTTTTTGTCATATTTCAGTATTGATGATGAAAAAATCAATTCAATATCTAAGCTAAAGTACAGGATCATCATTGTTTTATCAAGGATCCAAATCAAATTTTTGGTGAGACGTTATTGTTCTACTGTCAGGGTGTCACCAGTCATCTTTATCCCCTGACTTTGACAGTTGGCAATATAGCCCTCATTCAAACATCTCGTAAACGCAACAAAAGAGAAAACTAGTCCCTGTCAGGCGTCAATTTAAATTGACCAAAATGAAAACTAACCGCTTCACAGAGACACTCAATATTACACCCACTCCACACATATCTTTTCCGATTGGCCCGCTCCTCCTCAGCGAAAAAATGTTCACCTCCCTTGACCTTGTCTCCCTCTTCTCCCCGCTGAAAAAGAAAGGAATCGGCATCTCCACCCTGATCAAAGCCCTCGCCGCCTACAAACTCAGCGACAACTTCAGCATCAAAAGAGCTCATTCCTGGCTCATGCAGCCGGAAACCAGAGAATACTATAATCTCCCTTCGTTCACGGGAAAAACGCTGTATCGTCTTCTGGAAATGCTCGGGCAAAACAGTGCATTCATCATCTCCGGACTCCAGGAGAGAATATTTTCCAGCTGTCAGTTCGAGCACACCGACGTAAATCTCGACTGGACAAGTCTTGTTCTTCACGGCAGTGCTTCACCTTTGGGGAAATACGGCTACAGTCGTGATCATCGACCAGATAAACTGCAGATAACTCTTGGGATCACCGAACTTGCTCACCCGATCAATGTACCGATCGGCGTAACGGTGAAAGCTGGAAATGTGAATGACGTTACCCATTTCCGGTCAACCTTCCTCCAATCCC
>NIZU01000108.1 GCA_003315675.1 Methanocorpusculum sp. MCE | reverse complement strand
GGCGTTGATACAGTGGTCTGGCAGGAGTTTCAGAGACAACTTGACCTGAAAGGTCTGAAAATTGAACAAGGTATGATTCAGGATGCAACGTTTGTGTATGCTGAACCCGGTCATTGTAAGAAAGACACGCCGCGAGGAGATCAGGCAAAAACACGACGGGATAAAGATGGAAAAATCATGTCCAAGAACGGCAAAATACACTATGGCTATAAACTTCATACCATCATGGATACGACGCACGATCTTATTCGACGCATTGAAACCACCACGGCAAATGTTCATGATAGTCAGGTGGACCTCTCAGAAAAAGGAGAAGTGGTCTATCGGGATCGGGGATATCAGGGAGCAAAATGCAAGGGATATAGTGCCACAATGAAAAGGGGAGCGAGAGGGCATCCCATTGGCATACGAGATAAACTGAGAAATCTGCGAATAAGTAGGAAGAGATCAAAGGACGAGAGACCCTATGCAGTGATCAAAAATGTTTTTCATGCAGGGTTGGTGAAGGTAACAACGCTGCAAAGAGTACGAGTGAAAAATATGCTGGCTGCATTTTGTTATAATATCTATCAGGTGAAAACGATTCAAAACAGAGTGTAAATTAAAAAAAAAACGTCAAGGAATAATGGGTATTCTTCTTTTTTTTGGGGGGTGAGGGGGTAGGGATGTAGCCAATCTTCCATAAATCATGATTCGCGTTAAAAAATGGGTTGATAGATATTCTCATGTTTTTCATGCAGGGTTGGTGAAGGTAACAACGCTGCAAAGAGTACGAGTGAAAAATATGCTGGCTGCATTTTGTTATAATATCTATCAGGTGAAAACGATTCAAAACAGAGTGTAAATTAAAAAAAAAACGTCAAGGAATAATGGGTATTCTTCTTTTTTTTGGGGGGGTGAGGGGGTAGGGATGTAGCCAATCTTCCATAAATCATGATTCGCGTTAAAAAATGGGTTGATAGATATTCTCAAATCTTCAATATTAAAATTAGGGTCAGCTGCATTTTCGGTTGAAAGCCATTCGGGGTCATATGCAACCCAGTAATACCCATCCTGATAATATATTGCGCTTGTTTGGATTTGATAAGAAGAACCACTTAGAGAAACATTGTTTTTCAGCATGTTCCATGTTCCATTAAACAAAGGCAGAGTATAATCTTTTCCTCCTACCGTTAGAATACTCAAATTAGAACTACATCCCCTCCGGCTTTTCCAATTCTCTTCTCCGCAAGAAGTGTTGAAACTCCCTTGTCACTCGTATAAACTAGCGAAACCGTTCCTACCGCCTCGGTACCTGAGTCCCAGCTAAGAGTTATGCCCGGACCAAAATCCACATCCCCTCCAAACTCTGCCGTCTTGTCCACACCGTCGACGAGGGTCGTATAGCTCCCTGCTGGAAGTACGGCCCCGTTCAGCTGCGTGACTGTGATGGTATTTCCCTGGTTTCCGATCGATATGCCAACGATTGGCGCCGGCTCGGGCATACCAAATCCCATCAACACCGCTCCGATAATGCCGACAAGCACGACTGTGAGGGCAACGAGCAGTATCGTTCCGATTACCGGAGACACTCCCTCGTTTTTTGAAATAACATTATGCGGCATACGTACTTCATTTATAGATTGCCTTCTGTTTATCTACCTTTGCGTAGAGGATAATCCACATATAAGTTCAGGTTTGGATTAGAAAAAAATCTCAGAAAATTATTTGATATCTGCTATATCCACCCAATCTCTTGAAGATGGGTCACGACTTATTTTCGAATCTGAAGTAACATCTCCCTTACTTTTACAGATATAAAGAGTGCTGTCATATTCGTAAAGAGAACCAACTGTCGGATATGGAGTCGATTTCCATGGCTGGCTAAAATCGGTAGGGTCCATGTCGCTCGCGGTAAATATTTTTTTCGACAAATCTATTTTCAGTAACCTGTTATCTGCTGTTTTGTCCACATATGTCTGGATAGATGGATTTGTCGCTGCATCTGCTTTAGACACACGCTTGTTGTCAATAGAGACCCAGTATTCGCCATCATCAACATATACTATACCCTCGCCCAAAAAAATACCGCTTGTGCTGGCATTCACTTCATCAAGGAAGGTCTGCCATTCAAATCTATGTAAGATCGTATGGGTATCTTCGAATCCATCGCTCCCTCCTCCCCCTCCGCTGTCATCTCCTCCTCCGCTTCCCGCCTTCCCGATATTCTTTTCTGCAAGAAGCGTCGAGACTCCTTTATCACTCGTATAAACTACCGACACCGTTCCGACAGCCTCCGATCCTGAGTCCCAGCTAAGCGTTATGCCCGGACCAAATTCCACGTTACCGCCGAACGCTGCCGTTTTATCCACGCCGTCGACGAGGATCGTATAGCTCCCTGCCGGAAGTACGGCTCCGTTCATCTGCGTAACCGTGGTGGTGTTTCCCTGACTTCCGATTGATATGCCAGCAATCGGCGCCGGCTCCGGCAAGCCGTAAGCCATCATAGCTGCTCCGACAATACCGATAAGGACGATTGTGAGAGCTACGAGAAAAATCGTCCCGATCACAGGAGAGACGGCATCATCCTTCTGTGAACCGGGAAGTATCATAATAATGATATACAGAATCTCGATACTATATTAATTAATACCTGCAGGCAAAACCCGAATGATATTTTTGGTTTATGAGGAGAAAACCATTCAAAAGATCGCAAGAAAAAGTATTATCATCTCCTCCACCCCAAGAATCTTTATTATGACGGATGTTCCGGGTGAATTGACCGATGAGGAAATCCTTCTGCGTGCCGAAGAGATTCGTAAATCTCAGGAGGCTAAGAAGGCTGAAGAACTCAAAAAAGCCGAGGAAATACGACTGGCCGAAGAGGCTAAGAAGGCTGAGGAGCTAAGGAAAGCAGAGGAGATCAGAAAGGCCGAAGAGGCTATAAAAGCTGAAGAACTCAAGAAAGCAGAGGAGCTGGTTAAGGCCGAGAAGGAACGAAAAGCCAGAGAGGCCAAATCCATGGTCCCAGATGAGAAAAAACCGGAAAAATCCCACAAAGGGCTGAAGATATTCGGCATCATTCTCCTTCTGATCATTATTTTCGCGGGTATCGTTCTCATCTCGGCAGATGTGACGATCACTGCCGGAACGGATAAAAGCTACGGGTATGATACGACCTACAATGTCTGGATACCGCTTGATAAAGAACTGAACCTCGGCGGTTACAAGGTCATTGCTCTCTCTCCTTCATCAGGAGGCTCTATGATGATCTCCCTTGGCGGCGTGACCTATCCGCTTGAGGTCAATACCGTGACCAATGTCCCTGATCAGGTGGGTACACTGACCATCTTCTGGGGAAAAGTAACGGTAATGAAGATACTGTATGAGGTGGCTCTCACGTATCTCGGCAACACGAACGACAATGAAGCAGCGTTCAGAATGCTGATCTCAAGTGACCGGCAGCTGCCGGAGTTCCTTATTTCCCTCTTCCTCTCATCAAGCGGGGTTAAGGTCCAGTCAGTCTGAGTGAAAATGACAACAAAAACCCTGGTTCTCGAGATTCTGGAAAAAAATCCCGGTGCGTATGTATCGGGGGAACACATCGCTTCCGAGCTTTCGGTCTCGAGAACTGCCGTATGGAAAGCGATTCGGACACTGCAGAGTGAAGGCTATCTTATCTCTGCAGTATCCAACAAAGGATATCTTCTGGAAAACTCTGACGTCCTCTCGGCAGAAGGCATTCGGTCCCGTCTTCTGCCGAAGTATGCCGACACGGTCGTCATCGTTAAGACCTCAACTGAATCGACGAACCTCGACGCAAAAGTTCTGGCCGCCGCCGGAGCAAAACACGGAACGGTGATCCTCGCAGAGGAGCAGATCGCCGGCCGCGGGAGATACGGGAAATCCTTTTACTCTCCCAAAGGCACCGGCATCTATCTGAGTATCATCGCCCGGCTCGGCATTTCCTTTTCGGACGCGGTAATGATCACGACTGCGGCCGGGGTTGCCGTCTGCAGATCGATCGAATCCGTCTCCGATCTTTGCCAGCGGATCAAATGGGTCAACGACATTTTTTTGAACGGAAAAAAGATATGCGGTATCGGGACCGAGGCGGTCAGCAATATCGAATCAGGAATTCTTGAATCGGTGATCGTCGGAGTCGGCGTGAACTTCAAAACCTCAGAGTTCCCGGAGGATCTCAAACAGATCGCGGGTCCGCTGTTTCCAAAGGATTTCCCGCTCACGAGAAATGCGTTCGCTGCCGTGTTGATCAATCATCTGCTGGATATGTTCGCCGCTCTTCCGGAGAAGAGTTTCATCGAGGAGTACCGTGAGAGATCTCTTATTCTTGGAAAAGAGATCCTGTTTCTCGAAAAAAATGTCTGGCACTCCGCGAAGGCCGTTGAAATCGACGACAAGGGCGGGCTGGTTGTCGAAGCCGACGGAAAAATCAGGACACTGACCTCGGGTGAGGTCAGCGTTCGCATTTAGATAAAGAGGGAGTGGATCAGTGTCGGCATAAGTGCGAGATAGAGCAGGACAAGCGATACGGCGATAACCACGCCGAAGATGACCGGATTCCATCTCATAATCTTTTTTCCGTCAAGCGGCCCGACCGGCAGCATGTTGAAGAATGCGAGCATCGCATTGACCTGGAAGCCGATCAATCCCAGATAGAACAAAAATCCCGGCAGGGTAAAAAGGACAATTCCCGATGACGGCGACAGTATAAAGCCGATGATCATGATGATGATGAACGGGATGATCAGGACAAGATTTGTCAATGGTCCGGCGATGGAAATGAGTCCGCTCTCTTTTTTGGTCATTTCGCGGCCTGCCGTGTTGATGAGCGTGGCTCCGGGTGCGGCAAACACGATTCCCGTGATCGCGGCAACGACTACGGCGATGATCAGCATCTGGGTGCTTTTTCGAAACTCTGCCCAGTAGCCGAACTTCATGGCGGTGAATTTGTGGGCAAGTTCGTGAAGCACGAAGGAAAGTCCGACCGCGATCAGCGATACGAGGAAGGTTATGAGAAGTCCCTCGGCGGTTATCTTTTGATAGTCGGTAATTAATGCAAATCCGCCGTTGATGCCTAGCGTGAAGGCAATACCTAAGACGAGCCAGGCGATCAGCAGATCTTTTCTTTCAAACGGGGAGATTTTATCTAAGAGACTCATTTATTCACCACATCCTGCACGGACGCATTCCTCGAGGGTGCCTAAAAGCGGCGTCGCTTTGCACATTCCCGGGAGATACGTGAATGCTTTTCCGGAGTTCGTCATGACGACTCCTGCTCTGTCCATCAGCGGCGAGACGACCATGCAGGTATCGGGTACGATTTTTGCACCGCTGTTTTGGATCCTTGCACAAAGATCCGGGTGTTTTGCCCTCATCTCCTCTGCAGCGAAGATGTAGAACGGCATGACGACCCTTCTGTTTTCCATAAGGAAGGCCAGTTCTTCCAACTCTTCCTCGGAGACATGGGGACATCCGAGAGCTATGACATCCGCTTCCAGACTGCCGAACAGCTCGTCGATTTCGGACACTTCTATCTCGACGACTTCGCGTTCATCCTCTTCGATGTGTTTTTTGAAGAAGGGAAAACGCGTCTCCGGGGTGATCTCGTTTACGTGATACAAGGCAACTGCCCCGCTTGCTGCCATGGCAGCTCCAAGGCTCTTGAGCATGTCGCGGTTTGGCCTGATTTCGGTGAAAAACGGGATCCAGTTTCCGGAGATCGCTCCGGCGATGATGCCGAGAGCCCCGTAATGGGCACTGGTCCAGGATTTTGTCGCCGCCGAATCATCGATGTGGAACTCGATCTGGGGGATTCGGTTCCTGACGATGTGCAGACCGTAATAAGGCGTCTTTCCCGTAAGAGCGGACGCGAGAGCGGAGGGTCCTCCTTCTCGGTTTGTTCTTGCTCCGAGAACGGAGTTCACATAGCTGACCGCCGAGGATTCCGACCACGCGAGGTGGTCTCCCCGTTCGATGATGTTGAAGTAGTATGGCGTGCAGGTGCAGGTAGGCCGGATCCCGAGCCGGGTGTATGCAGCGTTTACCTCCAGCTGTTTTTTCGCAAACTCATCCGGGATGCCGAGATCCTGCCATTCATCACGCGGCATGCCGATCGGGTTTAAAAATGACGGGACGACCGCTTTTCCGGACAGGCTGTTGAGCCAGGAAAGACCCGCGTCTCCGATCGTTTTAAACGAGGCACCGGATACCTGAACGCTTTTAACTTCGATGAACTTCTCCGCCTCGTAGATTTTTCCGAGAGCGAGGAGGATCTCCATCATTTTTTGTTTGGTCTCGCCGTATTCTCCGTTCAGCAGCGTCTGATCATATTTGTCTAGTTCCATTGTTCACTTCCTTACGTATTCAATCCCATTCAGCACGGATAAACTCATCTTCCAAACCGAGCGGAATGGTTGCATCCACCCCTGCCTTCACATTCATGCCGTCTCCGATCCTGCAGGGATCGAGAGACGATCCTCTGACGCCCGAGATGATCATGACATCCGTGTCTGCCCGGACGCGGGTTGCGATCGCGAACTCCACATCCGAAGGGTCGTAGATGTTGATGTCTTCATCGACGATGACGACATGTTTGAGTGAGGTGTGGGCGGCGAAGGCTGCCATGATGGCATTTTTGCCGTCTCCGTCGGTCATCTTTTCGATCTGGAAGACCGCATGGAAGTATCCTGCTCCTCCAGGCGTTAAGTAGACGTCTTTTACGTTCGTGACGCCCGAAACCGCCTGATAGATCCTCGGCTCGTACGGGGCCCCCATGAGCATTTTGTGTTCTGCACCGGCAGGAACGATCCCGTGATAGATGAAATCCGGCTTTGTCCGCATGCCGACGATCTCAAGCACCGGCTGCATGCGGATCGGATCGTAGGTCCCGCTGATATCGACGAACGGCCCCTCTTCATGGAGATCCGGCGTCAGATAACCGTAGAGAACGATCTCTGCGTCGGGAACCTGGATCCCGTTTGGACAGGTGAAAAGATCCAGCACTTTTCCGAGGATCTCTGCAGCATAGTTCATCTCTTTTCCCTCGGGAACGCGGGTTGATGCGGCAAAGGTCACGGCGGGATGGGGTCCGATCACGATTGCGATCGGGAGTTTTTTTCCTTCGGCAAACGCCTGCTTCATCAGTTTGTAGGTGTGGCGTCCCTCGACGATCCTTCCGATGAGATGGGTTTCGTCCAGGACCTGCAGGCGGTGGATCGAGGCGTTGGTGACCCCGTTCCATTCTGAAAACACGATCCCCGAGGTCAGGTATTTCCCTGCATCCTTCGGGAAATGCTTCATGATCGGGATCTTTGCAAGGTCTGCCTTTTCAAACTGGAGAGTTCCTGCATCCCGGGTTTTTCCCGCGTAAGTGCAGGCGGCAAGTGTTTTTACGAGCCTGTCCTTTGGAATATTCAATGCCACCGAGAGTGAATCCCGGTCGAAGATGGTGTTCATCACACAGCGGTGACCATCCATATTCGAAAACTCCAGCATCTTATTTGTCCGGAAGGCAAGCTTTGGGGCTTCGTAGACGGAAGAGACCGGATCATCGATCTCTTCGACAAGCCCTGCTTTTTTCATATGCAAAATAAAATCTCTCATTATTTCCACCGTGTTCCAATGGTATGTTCGATCCCGACGTGGTCAAGGATCCGTGCGGCGATCATATCTGCAAGCTCGTCCAGCGTATTCGGATGTGTATACAGCGGAGGGGACGCAGGCAGGATCAGGGCTCCGGCATCGTGGGCCGCGAGCATGTTGACGAGATGGACCCGCGAATACGGCGTCTCCCGAGGGACGAGGATGAGCGGCCTTCTTTCTTTGAGACAGACATCGGCGGCTCTCGCGATTAATGTTGTCGAGTATCCGTTTGCGATCTGGGCAAGGCTTTTCATACTGCAGGGAACGATTACCATTGCATCGAACTGAAACGATCCGCTGGCGATTCCCGCTTCCAGATCGAAATTTTCTTCATAATGTACCGGGTAGCTGGAGAGATCGACCTCTTCGAGTTTGGCGACGGTCCGGCCGGTATCCGAGATGATGAGAAAAACTTCGGCTTCCGCGTGTTTGAGCGCCTCAAGCAACCGTTTTGCATACAGTATCCCGGATGCTCCGGTCACCCCGACGACGATCCTCTTCATATCTATACTATAGTACCTGGGAGTTTATCTTGTTTTGTTGCCCGACGCAGGGAAAGGACCTCCCGTGCCGCGTCGCCGACCTTTTCAAGTATATCTGCCGGGGCAAACACACCGAGCCGCCACTGATCCTGCCTTGTTGCATTCATCATGGATAACAACGGGATGATCTCTTCAAAAGCGACCAGATTATGCTGGTTTTGTACCTGAACCATCATCCGCATCTCTTTTCGGATCGGCGGGATGTCGAGAATGATTTTTTCTTCGGGGACACCTGCTGTTTCGGCGATCGCCCGTCTCATACGGTTTTTCTCTTCGGGTCTAAGAGCCGAGAGCCGGTCCATGTCCAGTTGTTCGCGCCCGGTGTAGACCGCCCGCTTGTAGAGATCTCTTCTCCAGATCCTGTGCATCATTTCACGGGAGACGCTTGATGGCGAGTTCATAAGAGGGGTTGTTCCTGCAAGGTCGTCCATTCTCATGAATTCGTCCGGTTTTTCGTCGGCGAAATGACATCTTCCTGCAAGCAGAAACATCTGTTCTGCGATTCTGCCGACATGATGATAATAGACTGAAGGCCCCATGAGCGTTCTGGCAATCAGAAGGGATTCAGCCGCCGCGATGCCGGATTCTTTGATGGCAAGTCCGTCGTCTGTCAAAACAAGGGACTGGATAAGCCTGCCGGCATCCAGATTTCCGTACGGGACTCCGGTGTAGTGTGCATCGCGTAAAAGATAGTCCATCCGGTCAACGTCAAGATCGCCGTGTATGATCTCGGCGAGCCGGTGATGTCCTGATACGATCCCGGCGATCTCGTTAGGGTCCGTGCCGTTCTCATCCAGAATATCGGAGACTTCCGGCATGATCAGGAACGGAGCAATATCATCATGTGAGAACGGTCCGTACTCTGCACGGAGTTTTTCACTTGCATGCGAGAACGGCCCGTGCCCAATATCATGGAGAAGGGCTGCCGTGCAGACCAGAAGCGTATCGTCTGTACCCAGGTCGAGCTGCCTTGCAAGCAGAGATGCGAGATGCATCGCCCCAAGCGAGTGTTCGAAACGGGTGTGGTTTGCTCCCGGATATACGAGATACACGAATCCGAGCTGTTTGATATATCTGAGCCGCTGGACAACTTCCGTATCCAGAAGGGGGACGAGAGGCGTTGGAACTTCGATGTATCCGTGGACCGGGTCTTTGATCTGTTTTGCCATTTCTCAGGATGCTGCGAGAGTGTTTTTGAGGTTGGCCGGATCTTTTCCGCCGTCGCTGAATGTAACTACGGATGTATGTTCTTTGATGATTTTGCCGTCCTGCACTGTATATATTACCGCATATTTGCTCTCCCCGTAGTAGACCCGAATCAGAGATGCTGCATCGATGTAATCGCCCTCTTCGGTTCGCACAACCGGGACCTGTGTTCCGTCGGCTGCCGTAACAGTGAGGAGTTCTACGCCGAACCATTCTTCAATGGTTTGGGCCTGCCGATCCGAGGCCGTTTGGATTCCCAGCCCGGAAAATCCGAGGGCAACCCCTGTCGTTACCATGCAGACTGCAAAAATGACCGCTATTATTTTCAGATATGTCTCCATGAATACTGTATTCGGGGTAAAAGGTAATGAATTTTTATATCAAAAAGAGAAGGAGCATGCCGATCGCGGCACAGATAACCGTACACCATCGAATCGTGTTGATAATTGTTTTCCCTCCCTCTTCAAGGGTTTGCTCGGGATAGCCTATCTGATAGCCGCCGGGTTTTTCGAACATGACCCCGCAGCCCCCTGCGATCAGGCTCATGGGAATACCTCCGTTGAAACCTGGCCGTAATTTCCGGTCGTGTTTGAAGATGTACCATGCCTGTTTGATTCTCCCTTTCAAAAGGAAGATGAGAAGTAAAACCGCTCCGGTGATCCGTGCAGGGATATACGCGAGGATATCGTCCATTCGTGCAGGGAACCAGCCAAGGCGGATTCGGTCGTCTTTGTAGCCGAGCATTGCATCCATGGTATTTGCCGATCGAAACAGTACTGCCCCGACGATCCCCATGCCGAAGAGGAGTTCAAAGACCACGAACCAGAAGATCGGTGCGATGATGCTGTCGACCAGATTTTCCGCTGCGGATTCATATGCTCCCGACCTGATCTGTTCGAAGGAGAGGGTCTTTGTGTCCCGGCTGACGAGATACCGGACGGCGTTTCTCCCCTCTTCTTCACCCAGTTCCAGAGCCTTTTCGACTGCTCCAACATGTTCTTCAAGCGAGCGCCAGCCGATGCAGAATGCAAGGACGAGAGCAGAGAACGGGAGGGAAATATTCCACGGAGTATAGAGCAGAATGAGGAGACATGGCAGGATCGCGATTCCAACGGTGAGCAGCCAGCCGGAGATCCCGACGAACCGTTCGGTTCGCGGGGAATAATAGTTCGTGCGTCCCCAAAGGCCGATGAATCTCCCAATCAGCGCTACCGGATGAAAATTTGAACGCGGATCACCGATCAGACGGTCGATGACCAGTCCGAAAAAAAGAGTTACTGCACCGATCGCCATGTAATGATGATTCCGGCGAGCATGATAATATAGAGAATCACTGCCATGACGGTGGTGTTGACTGCGGCGGGGGCCAGTATCCAGAAGATGAGTACGATGAAGCCGAGGATCGGGGCGATGAGGTTGATCAGAATCACACTCCATCCGATTTTCGTCAGAGGAGCAGGTTTGTTTTTCTGCTGTACTGGCTCAGCCGTGACCGGCTCCTTTTTCTCTTCGAGTTCGGGAAGGATCACGTTGACGGTAAAACCGGAACGCCGCATGCCGTACCCTGAGATGACCTGCATTTCGAAACTGCCGGGGTTTGCTGAAGGCAGGATGTCGACTTTGATCTCCGACTCGGCCTCGACGTAGAGGTTTTCATACGTAAAATTGGTATATGCCGATCCTTCGGTTCGAAGCGTCGCGTGCGTGGGTGCACCGAAGTTCACGATCCTTATATGGAGGGCCGTGCCTGCACTGACCTCAACGGAGTCGGTCGAGACCTCGAGTGAGTTTATTCCAAGACGATTCAGCTGGACTTCAACGATTGGCATTTTTGGTTACCTCTGATCTTCCGGAAGGAGATTTGCGATCCCGGATGAGATCGGATACACCCGTTTGCATGCAGTACACGTCAGGAGTCCTTCCATTATTTCTGTATCATTACCCTCCATCTCTGTAAGCATAAACTTTCCCTTGCATACTGGGCAGCAGATGATGTCAAGTATCCGGCGTTTCATGAATTAGAGCTCTGATCTGATGTCGATGATATGCGACTGGTCCGGGCCGGTGGAAATGATGCCTACCGGTTTTCCCGTGTCGGCTTCGATCTGGTCGATGAACGCCAGTGCTTTCGGAGTAAGTTTTGCATACTCGGTCGCGCCGTACACCGATTCGTCGATGTGGTCGATGCCGGTTATGGCGATCGTCGTGCAGCCGTTGATCATGGCTGAGTAGCGGGCCATTTTTCCATCCCACATGCCGATACGGCGTTCTCTGTGGGTAACGGCGCCGAACTCCTGGATGCCGAGGGCGATGGATTCGTCGTGGGTGAGTTCGGTGGGGAAGGGTCCTTCGCCGACTCGTGTTGGAAACGCTTTGAAAACGACGACGACGTCGTCGATGTTGGTTGGTCCGACACCGACGTCAGCTGCCATTTGGGATGCCGAGGTGTCTTTGCTGGTGACGAAGGGGTAGTTTCCGTAGTAGAGGGAGATGCCGAACCCCTGGGTTCCTTCGATAAGGATGGAGTCGCCCTTTTCAATGGCGTCGTTGACGTTTTGGGCGACGTCTGTTATGTAGGGTGCGAGTTCGGGGACATCCCGTGCAAGTCTGCCTTTTCTCATGACACGGTCCGAGTTGGCAGGCCCGCACCCGGAGCCGGTTGAACCGACTGTTTTAGAAAGGTGCGGATCTTTTTTGTCCAGGGCGATGTGTGCTTCTTCGATGATCCCGCAGCGGCCGTCGATTTTTGTTCTCCCGGCGCATTTGAGGATGTCAAGTTCGTGAGCAAATACTCTCGGGTCAACCAGTACGCCGCTGCCGATCATGAGTTCCACTTTTGGATAGAGGAATCCTGAAGGAATCATGCGGACAACGTACTTTTCATTTTGCACGTTTATGGTGTGGCCTGCGTTCGGTCCGACCCCGCCGCGGGCAATGATGGTTGCTTGGTCTTTTTGCGCAATGTGGGCGACGATTTTCCCTTTCCCTTCGTCGCCAAAAAAGCCGCCGACTATGATCGTACTTGGCATGGTTATCGAATATTATTGGATGCAGTTGGTGATAAGGGCTTGGGTTATTGGGTTGCGAACGGAGTGAGCGACCTCAAAGGAGCAAATCTTTGATTTGCGATTGCGGGGTTGGCGACGAAGTCGCCGACCTTAACCGAGCAAGCCTATGGCTTGCGGGATGCAGCGTGTCGCATTAGAAAAATCCGGGATCAACAGCGGCAAGCAATTTTTTGGGATGCGGGTTACGATGTGCTCCTTATTAAGATGTAATCTTTAATGATGGAATCCACGGCCACACTAATATAATATCGAGTGTAATTTCAAGTGTTACTTTTTATTGTTTGTTGCATCTGACGTATTCTCATTGTTATCAATCCGTTGTTTGTCGAAATGATTTATTCAATTATTTCCCAGAAAAGGTATGTCCTTCTGGATGCGTGTCTCCTCCTTTGCTTCGTGTTCTCGTCGATTTCTGCTAAAGAATGGGGCCCTGACCACAAAGTCTATTATATTACATAATCAAATATCAAAGCATATTCCGTTGATCGGAGTATGACCCTTGCAGAATGCTTATTCGACGCATGTCGAATATCATGTATCGCATGTTAATCATGCACAGACAAATTTACTATCCTAATTTAGGAGGAATTGAAATTGAAAACAACTAAAACAATTGCAGCAGTCCTCGCAGTGTTCCTTGTTGCCGTTCTCTTTATGGGAGCAGCATCAGCAGAACCGGCAACAGGAGATGTTGTATATGTCTATCAGTTTGATGGATCTGGCGACTCTGCTTCACTCCCCTACTATAGAACTGATGGTCTTGGAACCCTTCTTGGAACCGTTAATACAAATGCCGATGGTACTTTCTATGGAGATGGCATCACCGAGGGTGTCTATTACAGTGTGACTGGTGCGCAAAACTTCTTCACTCTGAAGTATCCCACGATAACGCTTAGTGGATATCTTGTAGACTCTACTGGTGCAACCACCACTAGTACGTCAATTGCAGGCAGAACCCTTGCAAAGTCTGAAACCATCCGGTTTATTACTAACACTCCACCTGGTGTAAACTATGGTCTTTCATTCACTACTCCGGCAGGAGGAACAACGAATGTTTTTGGTATGGCTATTGTCGCTCCTGCTATTGTAAAAGCTGACTTGTCCTTCTCCAGTGCAATCCCAGCAACCAATGGATTTGTCGCTAATGCTGGTGCTGGTGTTCCGCTTGCAGATGTAACTTCTGGTGAATGGTCTGTTAAGGCTTCACTTGAGACAGGTACAACTGCTGGATCACAGATGGATGTGACCACCCCCCCCCAAGTATCTCTCAACTGATAAATTAACATTCACTGTCGGTTCGATCACCAGCGATGCTATCACCGTCAGCTCTGATAAGGCAATTCGCGGAGGTTCTACTCTGATTACGTTGACCGGTACCCCAAGCTCTTATGTCAAAGTAACGGTTAGCGATGCTGGTCTTATCCTCCGTACAGGTCAGAGCGGTGTCATTTATACTCCAATTTTAGCAGAAGCAGCAGCATGTATTACTGCTCCAACACTCTCTGGTGCGTATGTGCTGGACTTCTGGGTGAAGCTTAGTTCTACCGGTACCAGTACCGTCGAACTTGACAGCGGCTCCAACTCTCCTGACAAAGCATACACAATCAAGGCTCTGTTCAGTTCATCTCTTGACTCACTTCTGGCTCCCCTGCCTGCAGGACACACCGACAAGACCGTGAAATTCACTCTTGAAATGGGTGCTGTCACTACGAATGCAGCACTGGAATCCTCCTACCTTGGTAACGATATCACCATCTCCGGTACAAACACCGAATCTGATCTGGTCTATATCTTTATCAAAGGCTCAAATGTTCCGACAACCTACCTCCTCACAGTAGATGTTAAGTCAGACGACACGTGGACAACCACCTTTAATCCAAAGACTGCCTATACGGCCTCAGCTTTAGATGCAGGTACCTACACGTTCTATGCTACATCTGATGTAACAGTTGTGGGTGGTGTAAACACGTTCGACAGTGACTTCGCATATGCATCCGTCTCTGTTGCTCTGAAACAGCCCTTCCTTTCAGGATCTGCTGCATCATCAACTGTCGCAAAAGGTGACAAGATTAAGATTACCGGAACTGCAGAAGCAACCGACAATCTCCGTTACTATGTATTTGGTACAAACAAGTTTGTAACCGGTACTATATCTGTTGCAGATGATGCAACTTACACTGCAGAAATCGAGACCACTGATCTTGCAGCCGGTCAGTACTTCGTTGTTATCCAGCACCCGATGTATGACGGTAACTTCAACATTGGTCCTGCAGATCATCTTATTGGTGTTCCAAACAGTATTGCTCCGCTTGTGCCAAACTACCGTGTTACTAGCACAATGATGGTGATTGATACTACTACTGATGTTCCATCACAGTTTACCTATTTCGTTGGTAATAATGTTGACCCTGGTGCAGCATCTGGTGCTGGATACTTCCCTGGAGGTGCAGCAATTATTGGAGGAAACACCCAAACCGTTGCAAACAACATTTCGATCTTATTTGACACGAATTCACGCCAGAGCGCAAATGCTGCAGAAGCACTTTGCCAGGCACTCGACTCTCAGAACATCGATGATATCTACGTGAAGCTCACCTTCATCGTTGCTCAGCCGACTCTGACCATGAACCCAGTTTCCGATGTTACCAAAGGCTCTGCCCTTAAAGTCTCCGGAACCACCAACCTCAAAGAAGGTACTGTTGTAACCGTCGATGTTCTTTCAACTGCATTCACTGCAGTCGATAAGACATCCGTCAACTCTGCATCCTTCATCACCCTGACCACCAAGGTCGTAAAGGGTGCTGACGGCGCTAACACCTGGGAAGTCACCTTTGACACTACCGGATTAAACGTTGACACCTATACGATTCAGGCAGCAACCGAAGACTTAACAACCTCTACGGTTATCAAAGTCCTTGAGAAGCCAACTGCAACTGCAACTGCAACTGCAACTGCAACTGCAACTGCAACTGCAACTGCAACCCCGAATAACAATCCCCCAGGCTTTGGTGCATTCCTTGCACTCGCCGGCCTTGGCGCTGTCGCAGTTCTCGTCCTCCGCCGCGACTAAATTCTTCTAAAGAATTGTAACGGCTAAGACAGATTTGTGTCCCTCATGGGGCACAAATCCCCAAATTTTCCAAACAGGCTTTTTTGCAGATTTAGTATTCCGGGTATGCTGGTATATTTTTCTTGATGTGGCTGCTTCTCACTCCATGCATTACTCAGCAAGATCTGATTAATCGGACTTACATCTCTTGAATCATGCCCTTCAGGCGAGGTGAATCGGATTTGCTTATCCTCACTCTTCCCCGTCGTGTCCCTCGCAAATCAAAGATTTGCTCAGCTAAGATCGCCGGCTACGCCGTCGATCCGCACTCGCAAGTCATCGTCGTTCGCTCTTGCTCTCTCCGTAACTTGCTCCGCTAAGGTCGGTCGCTTTCAGCGTCCAACCCGCACTCGCAAACATTCTGTTTGCTCGACTGAGGGCACCCATCCGGGGGTCCCCCGCCACACAAAAATCCTTATCCTATACGAACCAAAAGAGAATCATCATGAACCTTATTCTTGATATGATCGACATCTCTACACCCGTTATTCTTCTTAACGAAACCGATGCCAGACAGATAGGCGTACTTGAAGGCGATCGTGTCACCATTACCCGGATAAAAACAAAACATACCATTGCAGCTCCTGTATCTATCACAAAAACACTCACGAGTCAGGGAACTGCCACCATCTCTCTTGGAACCAATGAAAATCTTGCCGGAGAAAAAGGTGACGAAATAGAAATTCGTGCCGCTCCACGCCCGGCATCAATCGCCTTCATTCGCAAAAAAATGGACGGAGGTAAATTTACCCGGGAAGAAACGGCCACAATCATCGCCGATATGTCATCAAACGTTCTCTCCCCCTCCGAGATCACTGCCTACATTACCGCAGCCTACATCAACGGACTCGACATGGATGAAGTTGAATATCTCACCCGGGAAATGGTTGCCTCGGGAGAGCAGATCACCTTCTCGAAAAAGCCCGTCGTTGACAAACACTCGATAGGGGGCGTTCCCGGAAACAAAATCACACTCCTTGTCGTCCCTGTAATCGCCGCATCCGGTCTTCTCATTCCAAAAACCAGCTCGCGGGCAATCACTGGGGCAGGAGGAACCGCCGACCTTATGGAGGCTCTTGCTCCCGTTGCCTTCTCGGCAGCTGAAATCAAAACCATGACCGAAAAGGCCGGTGGAGTAATCGTTTGGGGCGGGGCAACAAACATCGCCCCCGCCGACGACATGATCGTCACCTATGAGTATCCGCTGAAAATCGATGCACGAGGTCAGATGCTTGCAAGCATCATGGCAAAGAAAATGGCAGTCGGCTCCGACACCTGCGTCATCGATATTCCGATCGGTCCCGGCACAAAAATCCCCGATGAAGCAGAAGGCAGGGTACTTGCCAACGAACTCATCACCCTTGGGAATCGTCTCGGGATCAGAGTGGAATGCGCCGTCACCTTCGGCGGCTCTCCCATCGGAAGAAACATCGGCGTGAATCTTGAAGTCTCCGAAGCTCTCAGCCTCCTCGAAGGAAAACGGGGCGCCAACTCCCTTGTCCAGAAAAGCGTCGCCATCGCCGGCATCGCGCTTGAAATGACTGGTAAAACCGGGGCTGATTCTGGAGCGGAAGCTGCATATGACATCATCAAAAAAGGAAAAGCCCTCAAAAAAATGCTCGACATCATTGAGATCCAGGGCGGCGACCCAAAAGTCAAATCGACCGACTTCCCCGTTGGCGAACACACCTTTGTTGTACCTGCAGCTTCAGACGGCTACGTGGTCTCCATCAAAAATCAGGCCCTCATCAGCATTGCCCGGGCAGCCGGATCCCCGGTAGATCACGGCGCAGGTCTCCATCTCCACAAAAAACCCGGAGAATATGTCAAACGCGGAGAGCCGCTTCTTACCATCTACGCCGAACGCGGCTGGCGTCTTACCCGGGCCATCGAAGAAGCAAGAACCTCCTACCCAGTCCTTGTGGTGGGCATGCTTCTCGAACGCATCTCGAGCAACCGATGAACTAATAGGAGTTGACCGCAAAAGATGAATATAATGATAAAGCATACCCTTGCAGTATTATTCCTCCTTTTTCTTTTATGTGGGTCAGTCTCAGCTGTCTCCACCACACTCACGGTAAATGTGTTCGACAACAACGCAAACTATGATGCGGTCAGCGGAGCAAGTGTCGTTATTACCAAAGGAACGGTAAGCAATACCCTCTACACCGACGTGAATGGAGCAGCCCAGTTCTCCGGAGTTGAATATGAAGGGGTTTACACCCTCTCAGTTTTCAAATCCGGATATATTTCGCAGACGAAGACAATTACCATCAGTACTATGCCCAGAAGCGAGTCTGTCTATCTCGTCTCGGAAACCCCTGTCTCAATAAAAATTACGGATGAGAACGGGGCGGCGATCTCCGGAGCGGTAATCACCATAGATGGGAAAGAAGAGGGTACGACAAACGGTGCAGGGCTGCTTCACGTCAGCATTGGAAATGGTGCATATCATCTGATTACCGTCTGTGCTGATTCCTACGATCCGTACAGCTCATCTCAGTATATTGGTACGGATCAAACTTCCCTTACTCTCTCCCTCGGCAAATCAGAATTCACACCGCTGATTCTTATTTACAACGAAGAAAAACTTCCTATCTCCGGGGCGGTAGTATACATCAATCAAAAGATTGTTTCATACTCCGATACATACGGCAGAGCTCAGCTCCCGACGTACAGCTCAGGAACCTATGCTCTGAAAATAGAGAAGAACGGGTATGTTTCGTATGAACAGCAGATTCAGTTCAGTGCCGATACGCCCGACATCATTGTGGAACTCAACTACTCGGTCGTTCCGCTGATCATTTCCGTGACCGCCCACGAAAAACCGATTCACGGAGCTATCGTTTACTTCGACGGAACGGTGAAAGGTATAACTTCCGTGAACGGAACCTACACAACAACCGTCACACCCGGGACGACTCTCGTTCTCTCGGCGTCGGCTGACGGATATACGGGGACCGATGTTACCTATCTGGTGGTTGCCGGCTCCGACAACAAAGTGACCATCAGTTTATCGGAAAACCTTCCAACAACCATGATTTGGCTTGCTGCTCTTGGGGTTATCATCGTAATTCTGATCCTCATTCTGATCGTCACCGGCAAAAAACGGCGGGTAGATACATCCGGAAAATCCAAATCTCCAGTTTCCGGCAGGAGGGATTCTCTCTGATTTTTTCTATAAACATTATATCTTTGCAAGGGGAATAATGCAAACAGGCATACATGAGGGCATTACTAATAGGAGTCGGAGGTGCGGGATGCCGAATCGTTGAGACGCTATCCCGTCATGATGCAAAAAGCGGCGTGAAAAGTGTCCGTTCTTATGTTTTCGATGCCGACCGTGATCTTATTAGCCGGTTATCCGGGATTCCTGCGGTGAACCGTACGGTTTTAACCCCCATCGATCCGGTAAAAGCTGTCAATGATAAAGGAGCGGATTTTGATACCGGGCACCTTACCAGCTGTTTTCAGGATGCCGGCGTCGACGAAATCGATGCGATCTTTGTATGCGCCTGGCTCGGCGGCAGAATGGCTGAACTTGTACCGGAATTTGTCAAACAGCTGAGTGCTGCATTTCCCGATCCTGTTTTTACGATACTGACATTGCCCGGGAGAAATGAAGGCATCAAAGTGTCCGCCCATGCTTCGGAGACGCTTGAGGCCATCAGAGAGATTACCAGTACCTCCCTTCTCTTCGACAATGAAACCTGGTACACGAGAATCACCGAAGATGTCTCCCTCGCCGCCGAAAAAGACGGGGTCATTACCAAACCAAAGATCGAAGAACTCTATGCCAGACTCAACGAAGACCTTGCTGCCAGAATCGGTCTGCTTCTTCGTGCCGGCGAGATCCTGAACACACTGACAGGGATGGATCTTGTTGCGATCGGCTATGCGGTGGAAAAACTTCCGACTGCCTGGTCAAGTTTCATGAAAAAACTGCGGGTTGAGGAGTATCTCTGGAATGAGGGACATCTTAGGACATCGCGCATCGTCGAACTCGCAAAAAAAGCGGTCTACGAAGAAATATCCGTTCCCTGCGACCTCACCTCGGCGGATAAGGCGCTCATTCTGATATCCGGTCCATCGAAAGAACTCTCCATGAAAGGGTTTCAGACGGTGCGCAAATGGATCGACCGAAGTATTCGGGGGCTCGAGATGCGTGCCTGAATATTACGTCCCATATGACACACCCATTCCGCTCACCATGACACAACAAGTCCGCTGAAATGATACAAGAATTCCGCATATGACATACCCCCATATCCGTATGAAAAATAGAACGTGGGAATAATTCCACTTATTACTTCTTTACTCCCAGAATCTTTCTCATAGACTCCCCCTCAAGAACAATCGTATAAGCATTATGAACGACCCTATCACAAATTGCATCGGCAAATGTCGCCTCCCCAATTTTTTCATACCACCCCTCGACCTGAAACTGTGAACAGAAAACAGTTGACCCTCGATCATATCTCGCCTCAACAATCTCCAGCACATCCCGTGCTTCCGTTGCTGTTAAAGGAAAGAGCAGCCACTCATCCAAAATCAAAAGTCTTACACTCTGACACTCACGAATAACCTGCTTATACGTCCCTTCGGCTCTGGCAACTGCCAGATCAGAAAACAGGTCAGGAAGTCTTATGTATTTCACCGTATAAAAATTACGATTGGCAGCTATCCCGATCGCACAACTCAGATAACTCTTCCCTGTTCCTGTAGCCCCGAGAATGATTACATTATCTGCCTTTTGGATAAACGTACATGCTGACAACTTTGCAATCATCGTCTTATCCAGACGGCGCGTGGAATCATACCTGATATCTTCGATACATGCATGGGGAAAAACATAGCCAGCCGACTTACAGAGGCGTGACAATTTCTTACTCTTGCGAACTGACCACTCCTGATCAACCATAATTCCGAGACGTTCTTCAAAGGAAAGTGCCGAAGAATTTGCATCCACCTGGAATTTACGAAATACTTCTGCCATCTGATACAATCGGAGTTCATTGAGTTTGGTTATGGTCTCTTCAGTAAGCATCAGTCATCATTCCTCTGATAATAATGCGGACCGCGCGTAATCCCATACTTCGACGTAACCGGTTTATCCGGCATATCAACTGATTTCAACCCTATTATCCCGCTTTTCAAAACAGCCTGCACGCCTTTCAGACTTGGTTTTCCGGTGTAAGATAGAACACGTTTACACGCCTCCTCAAGTTTTTTCTGGGAATACTTATCAGAAAGCTTCAGCAAAGCCATACAGGCTTTGTATCCCTGCTGTTCAATCTTTGGATTGGTAAGAAAGAAATCAACACCATTACATGTATTCTCTCCAATATGTCGGCCCCATTTTCTGAAACGATCACCATTCCACGTCAGATATTTTTGGTGATCAGGAGGCATATGTTCCGGAGTCGTGCTGTATAATCCCCTCCCCTCAC
>NIZU01000107.1 GCA_003315675.1 Methanocorpusculum sp. MCE | reverse complement strand
TGGAGTTCGAGGTCGCGGACCCGTTCCATGAGGTCGGCATAGTCGCGTTCGAGTTCTTCGAGGCGTTTTTCCATGTTTTCCTGGGATGTCATGTATAGGAGATTGGCTACATCCATACCCCCTCACCCCCCCCAAAAAAAGAAGAATACCCATTATTCCTTGACGTTTTTTTTTTAAATTTACACTCTGTTTTGAATCGTTTTCACCTGATAGATATTATAACAAAATGCAGCCAGCATATTTTTCACTCGTACTCTTTGCAGCGTTGTTACCTTTACCAACCCTGCATGAAAGATATTTTTGATCACTACATATGTTCTCTCGCCCTTTGATCTCTTCCTACTTATTCGCAGATTTCTCAGTTTATCTCGTATGCCAATGGGATGCCCTCTCGCTCCCCTTTTCATTGTGGCACTATATCCCTTGCATTTTGCTCCCTGATATCCCCGATCCCGATAGACCACTTCTCCTTTTTCTGAGAGGTCCACCTGACTATCATGAACATTTGCCGTGGTGGTTTCAATGCGTCGAATAAGATCGTGCGTCGTATCCATGATGGTATGAAGTTTATAGCCATAGTGCATTTTGCCGTTCTTGGACATGATTTTTCCATCTTTATCCCGTCGTGTTTTTGCCTGATCTCCTCGCGGCGTGTCTTTCTTACAATGACCGGGTTCAGCATACACAAACGTTGCATCCTGAATCATACCTTGTTCAATTTTCAGACCTTTCAGGTCAAGTTGTCTCTGAAACTCCTGCCAGACCACTGTATCAACGCCTGATTCGGACATGCGCTCCCGAAATAACCAGATCGTTGAATTGTCGGGTATTTTGTCAGGACACCCAAGAGTTCGCAAGATCGAATCTTGCTCACCGTTTCGGGCTAACGCCCTCACTTACCATGCCAAAAAGAAAGACGATCATAAATTTCACGTTCAACGGCGAGATCAGACAGATTATACCAGACTTCCAGAAGCTGAATCTTGAACATAAGTATGACATCGACATTGGGATGACCGCCCTTGCCGGATTTATTTGCATACATGGATTCAAGAAGAGGGCGAAAATGGATTCAAGAAGAGGGCGAAACACATCCCAATCAAGTGTTTTACCAACGTCGGAGAGACGGTCGCCAAGTTTTTCATAACGTTCGTGATATGCCTGGTTGAGACCAAAGCTGCTGAAAGTCCCCATACATACTACTCAACGTACGAAAAGAAAGTACTTTCTGTCAAAAAAAAGGTTGTTGGAAATTCTCTTTGTTTTTTTTTAATTATAACGGTTGTTAATATATAGCAAATCTTGAGAGTGTTTTAGATAAATCTGTAAGTCGTTTGTACAGATTTCCAGCATACGGTCATTGCATAGTATACTTATTTCATCATCCCAGGAATATACATAATAGTCAACCCATCTCAGATGTCAAAACCTATCATCACCAATATCATGCGTATTCCGGCAATACAGCGTCAGATTACTCTATACCTCCTTTCGACAATAGGTATCACCCTTTTTGGTTTCATCTCCACCATGCTCTTTTCTCACCTTCTTGGAAAAGATCTAATGGGTGTTTACTACCTTTTCCTTGCATATTATGAGGTATTCAATATGATTGGGGATGGTGGATTTGGACAGGCAGCAGTTAAGCGGATTTCCGAGGGAAATGATCAAAATGCTTATTTGACTGCATACGTAGCCCTTCGTGCCCTTCTCATCATAGTGTCGACCCTGATTCTTCTTTTGATCAGTCCATATTTTGTCGATTTGCAGTCATATGATTTTGTTCTATGGATCATCATTGCGCTTACTGCTTCATTTTTTGGTCATACAATTACATATGGAATTTATGGTCTTGGTCATGTGGGAATATACAGCATTGCAAACGGCATCAGTGAGTTTCTCAGGATAGTATTTCAAATAGGAGCTGTTCTTTTAGGGTTCTCTGTTTTCGGATTATATGGGGGATTCATTGCGGGTATTATCATTTCCGGAATTATCTGCCTCAAATACTTCACCTTCAAACCTGCAAAATTCAGTTTCCGTCACATCAGCAGCCTTGTCGTGTATGGATTCTGGATCTTTCTCATCGGAACCGGATCCATCGTTTTTGCATATGCCGATACGATTTTCATCGGTTATTTTATGACTAACGGTGATGTTGGCATCTATTGTACCGCATATCAGTTCACCTCCCTTGCTGCATTTCTTTCAGTTGCAATTGCCACAACTCTCACCCCGAAAATCAGTCACTGGAGTGCAAATAATCTGATGGAAAAAATATCTCCTGTTGTCACACGTGGCATCACTTTTTCTCTGATACTGGCAGTTCCTGTTGCTTTTGGTGGAATCCTTCTTTCAGAACGATTGCTATATTTCTTTTACGGGGCTGATTTCGCCGCGGGTTCTACAGTATGTTCGATTCTGTTCATAATGCAAATTATCTCAGTGTTCACACTGCTTCTCGGCGTTGCGCTTACTGCTTCGGATCACGCCCGTCAGGCATTCTATGCCACTGGGATTGCTGCTCTTCTCAACATTGCTCTCAATATAACTCTAATTCCGATCCTCGGAATCAACGGCGCCGCGGTCGCGACGCTCATAAGTTACACCCTGAACGCTATTCTGATCTCACATCTCCTCAAGAGATACATCACCATTCGCCTTGAATACCTGCCGATTGCCCACATTATCATCGCATCTCTCGTTATGGCCCTCTTTGTCTTTATCTACATGCAATTCGTTCCGCTTGAGAATGTTGTTGTAACCATGATTCCAGTTATTATCAGTGCCCTCATCTACTCTCTACTCCTCCTGAAACTTGATCACGGCATTCGGGATGAAATTGCCGGCATGGTAACTACATTTGGTCTCCCATGGCCAAAATGGCTGTAACCTCTCTCCTTATTTCCCTATAAACGAAATACTTATCCAACAAATGAAAGGTATAACTCATATCACCCTCACCATGGCAACGATGCTCGTTATCCTTGCACCCTTAACTAATTCTCTCCTGACTCTGGAGTCAATACCCGCAGTAATTATTCTCCTTCTGGGAGCTTTCTTCGGATCTCTCGCTCCTGATATCGATAAAGGAACAGAAGCTGCTATATATCATTCGGAGATTCCGGGTGCCCGCGGGAAAAAATTTCCACTTACGCCGATATTCGGCTATGCTCTCTATTATACTTGCTACAAACCGCTTCAGTTTCTTTTCCGGATAATCTTCGGTAAAAAAATATATGCCATTAACGGGCATCGTGAACTCCCTCACTCACCGATTGGTATTTTGTTAATCTCAATTCTCGTTACCGTATATATCTGGCTTGCATGCTTCGCGCTTTCCTTTATTCCGTATTTATATCCATTATACAACAACACTCTCATTTATGTGTTCGGATCGGCATTTCTTCTAGGATGTTTCCTGCATTTACTTGAAGATACGTGTGATAATTCCGGGATCCACTACTTCTATCCATTCTGTTTCAGCCGTCTGCGTGGAAAAATCAAAGGGGACGGTACCGATCCACGCCCAAAGATCTTTGCAGGTATTCTTCTGGTAACTGCTTTTGTTCTTGGAGCCATGTCAATTTTTAGATTAATCCCCGATCAATGGGCTTATCCAATAACATTAATGGTTCCGATTGTTCTCTGGATCATTTTTCTGAGAGTATCCGGCGTGCCGGCAAAAAAAGAGGTTCGGGAATAAGCTTCTAATCCTGAAGAATCAAATACATAACCATGTATAAACTCGTCTGTGTACACTGCGGCGCTGAGTATCCCCCGGATGCCATTGTGTACAATTGTGAGAAATGCGGCCATCTGCTTGCAGTAAAATATGATCTGAGCAAAATCACGATCACCCATGAAGAGATTTTACAGCTTCCAATCTCCCTTTGGCGCTACAAAGAGTTTCTTCCGGTAAGAATCGAACCGGTCACTCTTCAGGAAGGAGGTACACCCCTGTATCACCTGAAAAGACTTGGAGAAGAGATGGGTCTTACCAATCTGTATGCAAAGCACGAGGGAATGAATCCGTCAGGCTCATTCAAAGACCGCGGGATGACCCTTGGTGTTTCCATGGCAAAACAGCTCGGTAAAAATATCGTTGCCTGTGCATCAACCGGAAACACCTCGGCATCGATGGCAGTTTACGCCGCGAAGGCAAATATGCCGGCAGTTGTTTTGCTCCCCGCCGGTCACGTTGCACTTGGGAAAGTTGCCCAGGCACTTATGCATGGAGCTAAGGTCATCTCGATTCGCGGCAACTTTGACCGCGCGCTTGAGATGGTTCATGAGCTCTGTATCTCCCACGGAATCTATCTCTTAAATTCCATCAACCCGTATCGTCTTGAAGGACAGAAGACGATCGGGTTTGAGGTAGTCGATCAGCTTGGCTGCGTTCCCGACAGGATCGTTCTGCCGGTAGGTAATGCCGGAAATATTTCAGCTGTCTACAAAGGACTTTGCGAGTGGAAGGAGATCGGATACATTGACCGCCTTCCGAAGATGACGGCAATCCAGGCAGAAGGCGCAGCTCCGGTCGTTGCTGCAATAAAAGCTCACCTTCCTGAAGTTGTTGTTGAACAGAACCCCGAGACGATTGCCTCGGCGATCCGTATCGGTGCTCCGGTCAATGCAGAAAAAGCTCTGCGTGCGATCCGCGAGACCGGCGGAACTGCAGAGTCCGTGACCGATGCCGAGATTCTTGCTATGCAGCGTGATCTCGCCAGATACGAAGGTATCGGTGTAGAACCCGCATCTGCTGCCTCGGTTGCAGGTATCCGCAAGATGGCGGAGATGGGACTTCTCGACAAGGATGAAAAGATCGTCTGCGTCGTGACCGGTCACCTGCTGAAAGACCCCGAAACTGTAATTAAACAATGCGCTCCGCCAATCGAGATCGACCCAACCATCGAAGCACTGCTTGCTGTATTGTAAGCATCCTTGTGGTTCTGCTTGCTTTGTTTGCAGTCCCTGCGGCTGCAAACTCTGCAGTGTATTTTGTATCGGATGACGGAACCGTTCTGACGGCGAATGCCACTCTTATCAATCAGAGCACATTTCTGCTGGTGAAACCTGGTTTCTTCGGGGAGGAGGTTGCCCTGACAGTCGACAATCTGACAATCCGAAACGAGAGCGGTGTTGTGGAGTATACCCAGAATGGAAAAACCGTTTCGTTTCCAGCAGGAAACTACACGCTGAACTACTCTGCGAAAATCGAGACAGGGTTGGTGTATCTGAGATATGCTGAGCCTTACAATGTTTCGGTTTATCTCCCTGAAAGGTTTCAGACCGGGCATCTGATCTTAGGTATGGTTGGGAACGGAGGGGTTGTATCTTCATCGGACAACTCATCCTATGGTTCGATGGTCACCTTTAATGAGACAACGACTGCTTCTCTCACGTTTTATGACGATGTGCGTGAACCGCTTCTCTATATGTTCTTAGGGGTATGGGTGGTCGTATTTGTTATTGCAGGCATAAGGTATCTTAGACTGAAACGAAAACCGATGAAGGATTTCTAAAACAGTCTCCTTCCCGTTTCTCATTTTTCATATTTTACTTTCACTTGTGTTGGGGATATGTGCGGCCGATTCGCACGTGTATTCCGCCGAAGTGAATTTGTTAAAAAAAGATTGAGTTAGTTTTGAATACCGATTTTATTCAATATCGATGCCGTACTTTTTGGCGTTTTTGTCAGCGATGGCCTGGATCTTTGCGATTTCGGCATCATTTCTTACCGGTTTGAATAAATGACGGAAACGTTTCTGGGCTTTGAGATAATCATCGACCGGAACTCTCTTCACTTTTTTAGCGGATGTCAGTTCTCCGTTAACGATTTCGTAGTTGGCCCAGAGTCCGCATTCTACAGCCATTCTTCCAATTTCCATTGTTTTGGCACCGTCATAGCCCCATCCCGTGCAGCACGGTGTGTGAACCTGAATGTAGCAGGGGCCTTTTGTATTCATGGCGGTCTCCACTTTCTTCATGAGGTCCATTGGGTAGGCCATGCTCGCAGTTGCAACGTAAGGAGAACCGTGAGCGACGAGGATCTGCGGGAGGTCCTTCTTTGGGCGGCTATTTCCCGTTGAGCAGACACCTGCGGGGGATGTCGTCGTATCGGCGTCATAAGGTGTTGCTCCGGAACGCTGGATGCCGGTGTTCATGTATGCCTCATTATCATAACAGACATACGTAAAGTCATGTCCGCGTTCAAAGGCACCGGAGATACAGAGCGTTCCGATATCAACCGTGGCCCCGTCTCCGCCGATCACGAGGATCTTTTCTTTATCAAGTCTCCCTTGTTTTTTGAGGGATGCTTCAATGCCGGATGCTACTGCCGATGAGTTTTCAAACAATGAGTGGATCCATGGAGTTTTCCATGCGGTCTCGGGATATGGGGTGGAAAATACTTCCAGACATCCTGTCGGGGATACAACTATGGTGTTTTTCCCGGCACCTTTCTGAATCATCCTCACTGCTGCAGATGCTCCGCATCCTCCGCAGGCTCTGTGACCGCAGTCAAAATTTTCAATAGATCTGTCTACCATTTCAAAGCACCTCCTCGCGTAAGCCGTAGAACATATCGCCTTCGCCTTTTTCTGCGAGTTCAACGATCTTTTTGATATCTCTCTTTCTTACGTCGCGACCGCCGAGACCAAGGATATAATCGTAGACCGGTATGTTCGAGCCGTAGCAGGCCTCCTTGATTTCGATTGCGACAGCCCCTTTTGCACCAAGGCTGACGTTTTTATCGAGTACTGCGATGGTGTTGACATGGGCTAGGGCCTTTGCCACATCGGTTGACGGGAATGGACGGAAGCAGCGAAGATTCAAGAGTCCGACTTTCTTTCCCTCGGCACGCATCTCATCGATCGCGTCTTTGACAGTCCCGCAGAGGGAACCCATTGCAACTATGGCGGTTTCTGCATCTTCAAGTTTGTAACCGACGACTAACTCCGAGTAGTCGCGGCCGAAAACTTCGCCGAACTCTTTTCCATATTTCTTGAGGGCTTCTGCTGCACGGTGGACTGCCTGATCATGTTCATATCTGAACTCAAGGTAATACTCAGGTGTGGCATACATACCAAAGGAGATTGGGTCATTTACGTCAAGTTTCTGGTATGGATTGAAAGGTCCAAGGAATGTATCCACCAGTTCTTGCGAGGGGAGGTCGATTGGCTCATATACGTGAGACAGAATAAATCCGTCGAAACAGACGAATGCAGGCAGAAGAATGTCATGGTCTTCGCAGACTTTGTATGCGAGGATGTGCATGTCGATCGCTTCCTGATTATCTTCAGCATACAGCTGAATCCATCCGGAGTCTCTCATCATGATGGAATCCTGCTGGTCGTTCCAGATTGAGAGCGGGGCTGAGATCGCGCGGTTTGCAATACCCATTACAATCGGGAGTCTCATACCGCCTGCGTTGAACACGACCTCGGCCATCAACGCGAGACCCTGTGAAGTTGTTGCCGAGTATACTCTGCTTCCGGCGGCCGATGCACCGATACAAGCTGAGAGAGCGGAAAATTCGGACTCCACGCAGATATATTCTGCATCAAGTCTTCCGTCGGCGACGATCGACGCCAGTCCTTCGACGATATGGGTCTGCGGGGTGATCGGATATGCGGAGATAACCTGCGGTCTGCAGAGACGTACGGTTTCTGCGATCGCGATTGAACCCTCCATAATTTCCATCGTCATTTATTTTTCCTCCTTAACCATGTGGATAGCCTTTGCTTTGTCAGGACATTCTTCGGCGCACATGCCGCATCCTTTACAGAAGTCAAGATCGATAGAATAGGTTTTGTCAGGATTCTGATTGATGCATCCCTCTGGACAGATCAGCTGACATGTTCCGCATTTCGTACATTTTTCCGTGTCCATTACGGGGTAGAATACTCTCCATGAACCGGTTTTGTTGTTTCTGCTGTTGCCCGGGCGTGCCGTGCATCCAATTCCAAGAGCCATTATACGCGTCCCTCCTTTACCATCGCATATGCACGTTTTGCTGCGGCGATATTGCTGTCTGCAAGTTTCGTGTCGAATCTCTCTTTGATTGCCCCTTCAAGAGCTTCGAGGGTGATTTCACCACTTGCGGCAGCAAATGCTCCCATCAGAGTTGTATTGGTGATGGGAAGTCCTATTTCTTCAAGAGCAACCTTTGTTGCATCAATGACGATCAGTTTCACGCCTTTCGGGAGATTATATGTCCCGTCTTTTTCTGTGTTGATAATGGCAATTCCGCCTTCCGACATGCCTGCAAATACATTCACATCGCGGATCAGCGTGCTGTCCTGAACGATGATGTAGTCCGGTTCATAAATCTGACTTCTGAGGCGGATTTTTTCATCGCTGAACCGCACAAATGCCTGCACGGGGGCTCCGCGGCGTTCAACGCCAAATGCCGGGAATGCCTGTGAATAGACGCCTGCGGTGAATGCTGCCGTCGCTATTAATTCTGCAGCCGTCACCGAGCCCTGTCCACCTCTTCCGTGGATGCGTAGTTCTCTCATAACACTTATATTTATCACGATTAATCAATATGAATTTACTGTTTGCAAATTTCCTGAAAAAAAGACCGCACAATGTAAAAAAGGTGCAGTGTGGGGGTGAATTATTATTTGGGGGGCTGTATCACTGAAATTCCAAGAATCTTCTTTGCTCCGTTGAAAATATCCCGTGCCATAAGCGCAAGTCCTTCGGATGCTGCCCATTCGTTGTATACGATGACTGGTTTTTGCAGCAATGCCGATATTTCTTCGGCCAATTCCGGTGCGAGACTGCCTGCCAAGGCAATTGGAGCCTCGCGTGAAAGAAGAAGAAGCGAGACACACTCCATCGCGGCCCACATGGCGATCGCCGGCTTCTGATATTTTTCCTCAAGATGATATGAGCCGCCCGCCGTCGTAAACGCTTCATTTGCGCTACACTCACCCTCATCGATTTTTCTGATCGCGTCAACATCGAGTGCCCCGTGCTGCGTTCCCGGTGCGAAGACGCATGCGTCGAATGCCCCGACAATTTTTCCGTTCGCAACGAGAAGAGACACGGTGTTGGAACTGATATCCGATACGATAAACGTGTCGTGAAGCGTCTGTTTTGCAAGATAGGCTATCCCGAGTTTTTCCGGACTCGTCTGATGGGAATACACTTTGAATCTGGGATCGGTATCGGATCCGCGGTGAATACCCGGAATAACCATTGCAGGAATTCCCGACTCTTTTATGACATCGAAGACCCGTGTCCCTCCGCCGATATGTTCGCCGGCGCCGTCGCGAGTTATGACTCCCCGGTTTTTCAGCTGAGCAATAGGTGTTATTTTGGAAAAATTGTCTCCCATTGAATAACATACAGCGAATCCTTCTATCTCATTAATGGGGCAGATCTTCTCCAGAGCCGAAAGTTCAAAACTTTTAGCCGCTTCCCGGGATATTTTAAGATGTTTTCCTGTTTCTGTTGCGAACCGAAGGGACGTGGTCCCGTGGTCGACTCCGATATACATACAGGAATGTATTGCTCGAATATGAGATAAGTTCTATCCTTTATAACACCAATAGATTAGTAGAATGGGCGATTCCCACTATGATACGCTCGGCGTAGCGGAAAATGCAACGCCGGAAATGATAAAAAAAGCCTATGTTGCTCTCGTAAAAGCGTTTCATCCGGATCACGCGGGTGAAAGCGAGGATAAACAACAGGAGTACAATGAGCGCCTGCTCAAAATTATGGCTGCATATGAGGTTCTCGGCAATCCTGAAACCAAAGCTGCCTACGATGCCGAACGTGCTGAAATCCCTGTTGTCTCCTCCCAGCCCCGCGGCAAAAAAATGTCGGGAATGCCGACCAAAAGCGGCGACATCGAAACGGATTATCCGATATCCATGACGATCGCCGCATATGGAAAAGGCAAAATCCCGATGAAGGTAACCGGAGAAAAGGTTGTCATCAAAGTCTATCCCGGGGTCAGACGGTACAGAATCGCGAACAAAGGGGTTCCGGTCGAAGGAAAAACGCGGGGAGATCTGTATGTGAATCTCAAAGTTATTCCGGAGGAAAACTGGGAGATTGATGATGCAACAAACGATCTGATCTGCCGTCTGCAGATCCCGCAAAAAACCGCAGATCAGGGCGGCGTGATCCCTCTTACCCTGCTGTTTAATAAAACCATTAAGATCACTGTGCCTGCAGGCGTGAAAACCGGAGATCGTTTTGCACCGCCGGAAGGAAAAGGACTCGGCGTTTTGTCTCCGAAGAAGAAAGGCAACATCATCATCGAGGTTGAAGTTGCAAAGAAAAAAGGTCTCTTTGGCCTGTTTGGATGAATCATGAATGAAAAAAACGGAAACCTTACTGCGGCCGGTTTCCATCACGAAATGTACCGCAGATTTGATGCGGCAACGGAGCGCGGCGCCTCGCATATCGAAGTTACTGCAGGGGAACTGCACAAAACACTCAAAGCTTCCAACAGGCTTTCAATGTGCAGCAACGCGCTCTACGATATGCAGAACATCGGCGACGTTATTCTCTCCGTTCCTTCCGGCGGCGTTGGTTCATCTCTTTTGATCAGGTACTCTCTGCCAAGGGAAAAAGGACTTAATCTGGAACTCAGCATCTATGAACGTTCGGCCGTTCTCTCTGGGTATGAGATGCGCATGAAACGGTTTATTGAAATCGCGGCGGTCCATCCGGTGTTTCGTGATCTCGATCCCATCTCCCGCCAGAAAAAATCAGAGACAGCCACCAGAAAACTCTGCGATATCACGATCAGTATTGCAGAACTCATCTGTAAGCAACAAAAAATCCGTGCCGACAATCCAAAGTTCGGAACTCTTTGCGGGGTGATCGGTAGGACAGGTGTTCTGAGTGATGACGCCTTATATGCCCTGGATTTTGTCAGGATCATCGGAAACACCAATGCAAGGAAAATTCCCGACACGTATCTGCTGACAACGAATGTCTTCTCCTACGCTTCGCATGCGTTTCTGATTTTTGCTGAAGAGGTTATAGAGAAGCGGATGGTCTGGAAAAAAGAAAGAGCTGAGTAAAAAATTATGTGCCGTGGTTCCACGAACACATATACTCTTTTTGATCGCAGGAAAGCTCATCGATCGTTGCGCCCACAGCCGCCAGTTTCAGGCGGGCGATATATTCGTCGATCTCTGATGGGATGTCATGAACGCCCGGAGACAGATTTTTCCCGTTCTTTGCAATGTATTCGACACCGAGTGCCTGAACCGCAAAACTCAGGTCCATAACTTCGATCGGGTGTCCCATTCCTTTCGGCGTCGCAAGATTGACCAGTCTTCCTTCTGCCAGAAGGTGTATCTTTTTGTCTCCAATGAGGTATGTGTCGATCCCGTCGCGGTGTTCGACTGACGAAGCATGAGCTTCGAGCCAGGGGATAGAGATCTCGTTATTGAAATGACCGGCATTTGCGAGGATCGCCCGGGATTTCAACAGAGGGAAGTGACGGTCGGTAATGATATCGCAGTTTCCGGTCGTCGTAATGAAGAGATCGCCGACTTTTGCCGCGTCATTCATACTCATCACGTCAAAACCGTCGAAGTGTGCCTGAAGGGCGCGGCGCGGATCAACTTCCGTGACGATGACACGAGCTCCAAGAGCGCGTGCTTTGGTGGCGACGCCTCTCCCGCAGTATCCGTATCCGGCAACAACCACGTGTTTTCCGGCAATCAGGACGTTTGTCGTAAGCATAATCGAGGCGAGCGCACTTTCGCCGGTCCCGTGAACATTGTCGAAGTAATGCTTCATCGGCGTGTCGTTTACCGACAATACGGGGAACTCGAGTTTTCCTTCAGCCTGCATTGCCTTCAGCCGGTGGATACCCGTCGTCGTTTCTTCGCATGCCCCGATGATCTGCGGGAGCGCGTCTCGTCTGTCGAGATGAACCCTGTTGATTAAGTCCATACCGTCATCGATGGTCAGGGTCGGTTTTGCATCCAGCACTTTATTGATCGCCGCGTAATACTCCTCGGTATTGCAGCCTCTCTTCGCATAACAGGCGATGCCGCCTGCTGAAAGAGCCTCTGCCAAGTCATCCTGCGTGGAAAGCGGATTGCAGCCGGTAATATACACCTCAGCCCCGCCTGCCTGAAGCGTTCGGACAAGACATGCCGTCTTCGCCTCAACATGCAGAGCCATTCCTATCCTCTGACCATTGAGAGGTTTTTCCTCTTCAAAGCGTTTTCTGATCGCCGATAAGACCGGCATATACTGGGAAGCCCACTGTATTTTCAGTTCACCCGAGCTAGTCATACCCTATCTGTTGGTCCGCATGGCTATTATTCGTTGCCTGCGGCTGCGGTTTCTGCGGAAAATATACAATTCATCAGAGAGCAAACTACTAACCACATGTATTCTGCTGGTTTGATCTTCGAAGGGGGCGGGATGCGCGGAGCATATACGGCCGGGGTCATTGATGCGCTGATCGATAATAAACTGGAATTCAGCTCCTGCTATGGTGTTTCATCCGGCGCTTGTCATTGTGCGAGCTATCTCTCCAAACAACGCGGGAGAGCATATCGGACCATGACCGATTATATCGATGATAAACGGTACTTCAGTTACTGGAATTTGCTTACCAAAGGTGATCTCATCGGTCCGGAAATGCTTTATCATACCATTCCAGAGGAGCTCGATCCGTTCGATTACGATGAATACAATAGATATCCGGGAAAATTTTTCAGCGTGGTGACTAACTGCGAGACGGGCGAGGCGGAGTTTCTCCAGGTAAAGGTCATGCAGGAGGATGTGGAAATGATCCATGCATCCAGTTCCCTTCCGATCCTTGCGAAAAAAGTCAAAGTCGGTGAGAACTATTACTTCGACGGCGGGATATCCGACTCAATTCCCATCGAGCGCTCCATTGCCGACGGAAATACGAAAAATGTGCTTGTTCTGACGCAGGCTGCGGGTTATCAGAAGAAGCCGGATAAAACCGTGCCTATTTTGAGAATTGCCTACGCCAAGTATCCGAAGATGGTCGATATGGTTGCGACCCGCCACATCTGGTATAACGAAGCTTTAAAAATCGTTGACCGAGAAGAAAAAGCAGGCAGAGCGTTTATTATCCGTCCAAAAAAGCCGGTTGAGGTCTCCAGAATGGATTTCAACATGAAGCGAATCGCCCCCCTCTACGAAGAAGGGTATCAGGAGACGGCGGATGTAGTTGACGATCTGATTGCATTTCTGGAGAAGTAAGCCGGTATGTCTCTGTATTCTGCAGGCTTGATCTTTGAAGGGGGCGGGATGCGCGGGGCATATACGACAGGAGTCATCGATGCTTTTCTGGACAACGATCTGGAGTTTTCCCGTTGTTACGGGGTTTCCTCGGTGCCTGCAATGCTGCTTCGTTCATCGCCAAACAGCGCGGACGGGCTTATCGGGTAACGACTGATTATATCGGAGATAAACGGTACTGCAGTCTTCGAAATCTTTTGACGACCGGGAATTTCTTTGGTCCGGAAATGCTCTATCATATTATTCCGGAAAAGCTCGATCCGTATGATTATGAAACCTTTTCTAGATATCCCGGAACATTGTCTGTTGTCGTTACCAACTGTGAAACAGGCAAAGCTGAATATTTTCATCTGAAAAATATGCGTGAAGAGGTTGATATACTTCAGGCCTCGAGCTCTCTTCCCCTCCTTGCAAAACCCGTCAGGATCAATGGAAATGAATACCTTGACGGCGGGGCGGCGGATTCGATTCCTTTGCAGCGGTCCATCGACGACGTGAATGCCAAAAACGTCATTGTTCTGACGCAAGATATCACCTATCGAAAAAAGCCAATGAAGATCGTTCCGATTCTGAAAATGTTCTATAGGAAGTATCCGCATCTCGTTGATCAGCTAGCCACTCGGCATATACGGTATAATCAGACTCTGGATCTTCTTGCACACGAGGAGTCTGCCGGCCGGGCATTTGTTATCCGGCCCCAAAAACCGGTGAACATCGGCAGGGTTGAGACAAACAAGACGAAGCTCGCCGCTCTTTATGATGACGGATATCGGGATACAATTACCAGAATGAACGATCTGACTGCGTTTCTGGAAAAGTGATTCATTCTCCTTTTTCAAACAGGCTTTTCTCCAAAAAACACCAACAATACTCTATGGGACTTACCCGGCGAATCATTCCCTGTCTTGATCTGAAAGCAGGACGGGTAGTAAAAGGCGTAAATTTTGAAGGGCTTCGCGATGCAGGGGATCCTGTCGAGCTCGCCTCGCGATATAATGAACAGGGTGCCGATGAGGTCGTATTTCTGGATATTGCGGCTTCCAATGACAATCGCGACACGATGATCGATGTTATCGGGCGGGCAGCCGATGAGCTGTTTCTTCCTTTGACGGTCGGCGGCGGGATTCGTACGGTTAAAGATATTCAGGAAATTCTGCGTGCCGGCGCCGATAAGGTAAGTCTGAACACGTCTGCGGTAAAAACCCCTGACGTAATTAACGAAGGTTCACGTCTGTTTGGAAATCAGTGCATCGTCATTGCCGAGGATGTCCGGAGAAATTACGAGATGCGGGACGGCGTGACCCCGATCCATCTCGCAGACGGGAGAGTCTGCTGGTATGAAGTGGTTATCTATGGGGGTAGCCAGCGGACTGGCATTGATGCGGTTTCGTGGGCTCAGAACGGGGTGGAACGGGGGGCCGGCGAGATTCTTCTTACATCCATGGAAACCGACGGTGTGAAGACCGGTTTCGATCTGGAGATCACCGCAGCCATCTCGGAAAATGTTGATGTGCCGGTGATCGCGTCTGGAGGGGTTGGGACCCTTGAACATTTTTATGACGGCTTTGTGAAAGGAAAAGCCGATGCATGCCTTGCGGCAAGTGTCTTCCATTATGGCGAGATGACGATCCGGTCCGTGAAGGAGTACCTGGCATCCCGCGGTGTTTTGGTCCGGTTGTAATGGGCTGGCAGGCTGACTATCAGATGCGGGGTCCCCGATGGGCTGGGCACGCGTATCTTCTGCCCGAGATCTCGGAAGATGCTCTCATCCTTGAGACCGGTTGCGGCAACGGAAAGACGCTTCGTTCACTCGGTCAAAACGCGGTTGGAATCGATATTTCATCCGCCGCCGTCCAGCTTGCCGGCCCATCGGCTCTGGTCGGGGATGTCCGTCATCTCCCATTCAAAGATTCAGTATTCGATATCATATTCTGCTGGCATGTTCTCGGCCATCTTTTCTTCAAGGAACGGAAAACCGCGGCAGATGAAATGCTCCGTGTCTTAAAACCTGGGGGTGTTTTGTATTTCAAGGATTTTTCCGGAAACGATTTCCGGTATGGAAAAGGGACAGAGGTCGAGCCGTCATCATTTCTGCGGGGCGACGGGATCGTTACGCATTATTTTGAGCGAGAGGAACTCATCTCTCATTTCGGTCCGTCCGACATCTCCGTGGTCTCATGGGATCTTCGGATAAAAGGTGTGAACAATCACAGAGAAGAGATCCTCTTATCTCATAAAAAAAACCAATATTGAATAATTATGCCCGATCTTTTCCCTTCACTCAAGTACAATGACGGACTCATCCCGGTGATCGTTCAGGATGCAAAGACCCTTCAGGTCCTCATGTTTGCTTTTGCCAATGATGAGGCTGTTTCTCTGACGCGCTCAACCGGTTATGCCCACTACTTCAGCCGTTCGAGAAACAAACTCTGGAAAAAAGGCGAGGAGTCGGGTCACCTGCAGAAGATCGTCCGTGTCTGTGTCGACAGTGATGAGGACTGTCTGTTGTATCTTGTAGAACAGACCGGGTGTGCCTGCCACGAAGGATACGCCAGTTGTTTTTTTAGAACAATCGAGGGCGAGGTGATTCTTCCAAGATTGAAGGATCCTGCAGATATCTACTCCCGGTGAATCATTTACTGCGCCTTTTGGAACACTATACTAATATCCTATTGAAACCCCATAAATATTGGTTGAATATTTTATGATACTCGTACCTGATACCAGCGTCGTCATTGACGGCCGCGTTACCGCCCTAATCGAGAAAGGGGAATACCGTGACGCAACGATAATAATACCTGAAGCCGTCTTTGCCGAACTCGAGGCACAGGCAAATCAGGGCAGAGAGATAGGATTCTCCGGTCTTGCCGAGCTGCAGAAACTTTGTGCTCTAGCCAAACAGGGCAGGATCACTCTCCAATATGTCGGTGAAAGACCGAGACTGGAACAGGTCAAATTAGCCGGCGGCGGCGAAATCGATTCCATGATCCGGGCAGTCGCGATTGAACACAGCGCCACTTTCCTTACAAGTGATTATGTTCAGGCGGAAGTTGCCAGAGCGAAAGGACTTGACGTCATCTATCTGAAGTCCGAAACGACGGACAACTTTCCTCCTCTTCAGATCGATGAATTCTTTGATGAGAATACCTTTGCCGTGTACTTAAAAGAGCGTGTGGCTCCCTGCGCCCGCAAAGGAACGATCAAAGAGTCACGTCTTGTCCAGATCAGGGAAGCTCCGGCCACCAAGTATGAACTTCGCGCCATCGCCCAGGAGTGTCTTGAGCGTGCCAAACGTCATCCCGACGGATTTGTCGAGGTTGAGATGCCCGGGGTTACTGTATCTCAGATCGGCTCGATGCGGATCACAACGACCCGCCCGCCGTTTTCCGACGGCATCGAAGTGACCGTTGTCCGCCCGACCCGTGAGGTTTCCTTCGAGTCCTACAACTATGCGGCGGCACTCAAGGACCGTCTTAAAGAAGGAGCCGGCGGTATGCTCATCGTTGGAACGCCCGGCTCCGGGAAATCCACGCTTGAACAGAACATCGCGATCTATCTCGGCAGTCAGAACTTCATCGTCAAGACGATCGAGTCTCCCCGCGATCTGATGGTTCCCGACAGTATTACGCAGTATACATCCCTTGACGGCTGTATCGCCGCCACCGGTGAAGTGCTGACTCTGCTCCGTCCGGATTATGTTATTTTTGACGAGATGCGCAGAAGTGAAGAACTTTCGGTCTTTGCCGATCTCCGTCTGTCAGGCATCAAAGTCATCGGCGGTCTGCACGCGAAATCGGCTCTGGATGCCATGATTCGCCTTGCAAGCCTCGTTGATCTGAATCTGATCCCGCAGATCGTCGCCACGATGGTGTTTGTCAAAACCGGGGACATCTCTGAAATCTATAACGTGTCGACCGGATTTGGCGTGCCGAAAGCTCTTGAACAGATCGGCGATCCCCAGATCCGTCCGATCGTCAGGCTTACCAATATCATAACGCAGGAAACTGCCGCCGAAGCCTTCAGATATGAAGGCGAGGTCATGGTCACGCCGGCTGCAGGTCTGCCCCAAGTCAGTCCGGTTGTCGTTCCAAAAGCCGCTCCCGCACCGACCCCGGCTCCTGCTGCCGAATCAAAAGCGCCAGCCACGGTTCCGGCAGTTCCAGAGCAGCCTGCCCAAGAGGAGCGCTCTGCACCTCCGGTTCACAGCATGCCGACCTTCGAAGTTACCGATGACAATCCGGCATGGGTCGTTTTGGAAAAGGAGATCCAGAACGAGATCCGCCGGTTCACCGAAGGCGATATCGTTGTCCGCATGATCACCGATACGAAAGCTGCCGTATATATCGAGGATGCCGATGTTCCTGCAGCTATCGGCAAAGCCGGCAAAAACATCGCTGCCGTAGTCAGCAAAGTTGGTGTTGGAATCGATGTCCGCCCGCTAAGCGACCTACCGGGACGGGAGGTCCTCTTCAATGACGTCCCGGCGCCCGTCAGCGGGTCTGCCGGATTTAAGATCAAGAGCGAGAAGAAACAGTTATCCATCATCTGTCCGGATTATGCAGGTAAAATCGTAGACCTTTTCTCAGGAAAGGAGTATCTGTTTACCGCAACTGTTGATGATTACGGTGAAATCCATCTCGCACGCAACTCAAGTATCGCTATGGAAATGATAAGGCGCTACGGTGCCGATGAGGAACTTAAAATCCGTCCCGTAGATTAACACAATAGGTGAAAACAACAATGGCAAATACCCTGGTAATGAGCGAAATTGAACCGGAGATCCGAGCTGAGTGGATTCCGGCCTTCGAATCAAATCCTGATGAATCAAAAGAGAAACTGTATGTAAACGTGGCATTCCCGTATCCGAGCGGTGCAATGCATGTCGGACACGGGAGAACCTACATCATACCAGATGTGGTTGCCCGGTTCTGGAGAATGCAGGGAAAGCAGGTGCTTTTCCCGATGGCATTCCACGTTACCGGAGCTCCGGTTCTTGGAATTGCAAAACGCATTGCAAACAAAGATGCAAAAACGCTCAAACTCTACGGTGAACTCTACCGTGTTCCAAAGGACACGCTTGCAAACTTCACTGACCCTATTACGATTGTAAACTACTTCGCTGACGAGTATGAGCGGGTGATGAAACAGCTCGGCCTTTCCATCGACTGGAGACGCCGGTTCACGACCATCATCCCGCAATACAGTAAGTTCATCGAGTGGCAGTATACGCACATCTACGGGCAGGGCAAAGTTCAGAAAGGTGAGTATCCGGTAAGATACTGTCCGGCATGCGATCAGCCGGTAGGCGATCATGATCTTCTTGAAGGCGAATCTGCAGAGGTCATGCACTTTGTCTTCGTGATGTATCAGTTCGGCGAGTACCAGATTCCGTGCGCCACGCTTCGTCCCGAGACCATCTTCGGTGTAACCAATCTCTGGGCAAATCCGGAAACCACCTACGTCAAAGCGGAGGTCGACGGTCAGAAGTGGATCATCAGTCCGGAAGCTGCTGAAAAACTCAGGATGCAGAAACACACCGTTGTTGAACTCTCGACGCTTCAGGGAACCGAACTCATCGACAAGACCGCAAAGAACCCCTATACCGGTGCCGATGTTCCAATCCTTCCCGCCTCCTTTGTTGACCCCGACATGGGATCCGGTCTTGTGATGAGTGTTCCGGCCCATGCTCCGTTCGATTACATCGCTCTTCGCGATCTTCAGGAAAAAGGAACGTATGCGGATATCAAAGCGATTCCTCTGGTCACCGTTCCAAACTACGGAACGATCCCTGCACAGGACATCGTCGAGAAGAACAAGATCCCGAACCAGAACGATCCGCGGATGGACGATCTCACGCAGGAACTTTACACTGCCGAGTTTTCGAAAGGAAAACTCAACGATAACTGCGGTATCCATGCAGGAAAATCCGTTCGTCAGGCGCGTGAGGATGTAACCCGCGAATTCACTGAGGAGCGCGGTTCGATCATCTTCCATGAGATGAGTCAGAAACGCGTGATCTGCCGTTGCGGCGGGCGCGTGTATGTCAAGATTCTTGATGATCAGTGGTTCCTGAACTACGGTGATCCGGCCTGGAAAGCCCAGGTCCACGAGCAGCTGCCGAAGGTAGAGCTCGTTCCGGCAGAGGTTCGCGCCGAGTTTGAACGGACGATCGATTGGCTCAAAGAGTGGCCCTGTTCCCGCCGTGTCGGTCTCGGGACTCATGTCCCGTGGGATCCCAAATGGCTGTTCGAGCCTCTTTCGGATTCGACCGTCTACATGGCCTATTACACCATTTCCTATAAAGTGTCAAAGACTCCGGCTGAAAAACTCACACCTGCGGTCTTTGACTACATCTTCCTTGGAATCGGTGACCCGACAAACATGCCGGTCGACGAGGCCACCTTACACGAACTCCGTTCCGAATTCCTGTACTGGTACCCGTATGATTACCGTTTCAGCGCCAAGGATCTGATCTCCAATCACCTGACCTTCCAGCTCTTCCACCACAAAGCGATCTTCCCGGACAACCTCCAGCCGAAAGGCATGGTCGTCTTTGGCATTGGATTGCTGAACGGTATGAAAATGTCCTCCTCGAAGGGAAATGTTTTCTTGTTAGAGGATGCGGCAAACGAGTTCGGTGCCGATACCGTCCGGATGTTCCTTGTCGGTTCAGCTGAACCATGGCAGGATTTCGACTGGAGAAACGAACTTGTTCTCTCCGTCAAGAAACAGATCGAGCGGATGTGGCAGATCATTATGGACTCCTCTGATGCGTCCGGGACCACCCCCATCGATGCATGGCTCGTATCCCGTATGCAGCAGCGGATCGCTGCAACGACAAAATGTCTCTGCGCATTCCAGACCAGACAGGCTCTGCAGGAAGCCTACAACGGTGTCGTCTCGGACCTTGCGTGGTACCGCAGACGGCTTCCCGAAGGCTCTTCCGGTGGGGCCGTCCAGAAAGAGATCATGTCTGAATGGATCCGTCTGATGGCTCCGGTAATCCCGTATACCGCCGAGAAACTCTGGAAGGAAACCGGTCACGAGGGGCTTGTCTCATTTGCAGCATGGCCGGTGGCTGACGAATCCAAGATTAACAAATCGGTCGAGATCTCCGAGTCTCTCATTCAGAGAACTCTTGAGGATATTCAGTCTATCCTGAAACTCGTTCAGATCGAAGCAGCCAAGGTCACGCTCTTCATCGCTCCTCAGTGGAAGCGTCATCTCTTCTACATTGTGGCCGGTGCCGAGGATAAGAGAAACGTTATCAAGACGGTAATGGCTGATGAATCTCTCCGTGCAAAAGGAAAAGAGGCAACCGATGCTTCTCTCCAGACTGTTAAGCTGATCCACTCGCTTTCACCGGAACTGGTATCTGCGATCGCGGATGGTGTTGACGAGGAAGCCATCTTCCAGGCAGCGTCTGCCTTCATTGAAAAGGAATGCAGACTCGTTGTCGAGATCGTCTCTGCAGAGGGAAGTTCCCACCCGAAAGCAAAATCGGCGTTACCGTTCAAGCCGGCACTTGTTATTGAGTGAACACTCACTCATTTTTCTAAAATCTTGTAATGAGCTGAACTCTAAAAAATTGAGATACGTTATGTATTTTATTCTTCTTTCTCGGCTGCTTTCTTTGCCCGTTTGACCCGTTCCTTTGTGGTAAAGCAGGTGACTACATCAAGATAGGACCTGAACTTCTTATTTGTGTCCAGAATGATCGGGTCTGCCTGTTCGTCCGGCATCGAAAGGATGGTCGCATCCGTCTCTGTATCCACCATCAAGGTCTTGTTTTTTTCTCCGGCCCAGACTTCAAGGCGTGACATGCTTCCGTAGGAAATCGTATAATGGCCGTCTTTTACAGTTGGTTTGACGCCGAAAATATCTGAAAACCCTGTTTTTATCCTTTCTTCGAGAGTGCTGGTGTTTCCGCGCTTTACTTCGTATTCCTGCATACCATATAGTATAGACGGCCAGTCTAAAATTAGTTGCTTTCCAGTGCAGCTTGCCCGCAAGGTCTGAACCTCCGGCATCGATTTCTTTCCCGCCCGTATCCGAAGTATTATCCCTCTAAAATGAGACTAAAGAGTATGGAAAAAAGTTCAGAAGGCAGTGACAGCGGCACACATTGTATGATCAATGCCTCTCACGCAGGTGACGATCCTCTGGTTCGTGTCTCGGCAGAATTCCCGGGCTCCGGCCTTGTTGGAAGCATTGCCGTTCAATATCTTGTAGAAGCTTTATCCTTTACTCATATTGGAAATATCGCCAGTCCGCTTCTTCCTGCGGTTTCTCTCGCGACCGCCGGTCTTGCCCAGGCCCCTCTTCGTCTTTATGAGAAAGGGCGGCTGCTTGTTGTTCTCTCTGATGTTCCCGTCTCTGATGAGGGCTCGTGTACGATTCCTTCAAGGATCCTTGAATGGCTCTGCGCCAGGACCGTCGTTACCGAGATCATTTTGATCGGCGGTGTGGTCACCGGCGGTGACTGAGAACGCGTCTTCGGTGTTGCAACAACCGCTGAAGGTATTGAAAAAATCAAGTCCTCATGTCAAATTCTCCCAGCCCTCAATATCACTGGTATTACCGGCGGATTTCTGACGGAAGCCTGTCTGAGGAAAATACCTGCCACCGGTTTTCTTGTTGAAACAAACTTTGATGTCGACCCGCGGGCTTCTGCAGCCGGTCTTTCCGTAATCAGTTCAATTTACGGCCTTGCGCTTGATACCGAGCCGCTCATTGCCCAGGCCGATTCCATTGAACCCATGCTCCAGATACTTGCCGAGGATGTGAAAAAGAGCGATGTCCCCCCAACTGCGTTCGATGAAGACATAATGTACGGGTAATCATCTCTTCCCCGTTTCATTTCTCTCTGTGTTGATCGAAAAAGATGTGCTTTTCCTTCGTTGGTTTAGGAAGGGTTTATCTTTGTGAAAAGCGAATAGGTTAAGGCGTTACCAGCGTGGGCTTGTGGCTTAGCCAGGATATAGCGTCGGGCTTCTAACCCGAATGTCGGGGGTTCGAATCCCTCCAGGCCCGTATAACGCTTTTTTTGGATTTTTGACCAACATCTTTATATCATTATAAATCTATTTACTTTTGTAAGACAGTTTACGGAGGTGAACTGCCAAAAAACGTGAAAAAGCTGCAAGGGTTGGATTCAACTTCATGAATGAAGTGAAATGATCGATGTCTGAATAATTCTGTTTTAGAGTCTTGGTAATCCTTTATCACGTTAATCTGCATACATTACTGTATCCCTGTCTTCAGAGGATACGTTCCCGGACCGTTTTTCATCGATTAACGCTTTGCTTGATACCGCAGAGGAGTATCTCCATGAAGGAAATATAGATGATGCGCTCGCTTCGCTTGAAACGGCTGCATCTCTGCTGTGCGATGTCGGGTCAGGGACTCTTTCTGAGATCCCTCAAACCGATATTGATGTTTTGGACGGCCGTCTCGCCGTGGTTCTGCGGCGGGTTGCGGAGAGTGCCGGTTTTCTGCCGGAAAACTTCGAACCGATCCTGGCGATTACGGGTATCCCCCCTTCCCTTGGCGAAGAGTTTTCTGAAAAATTCGCATCTTCTCTTTCGGCAGAGGAGATCGTTGAGATCCTGCAGACGATCTACACAGCGCCTGATGAAATCTCCAAGGACTCGGAAAATGACATTTCCCTCCTAAAGACCCTGACAGATGTTCTTGTCGGGCAGAAAACAGTGTCCGAAGTTATTTTTTCGGAGGATGGGGCCTATGATATGTTCGCTTCGGCCGCGGCGCCCTATCTCATCACCGGTGTTGCCTATATTTACGGGGATGAGGGTCAGTCGGAGGAAAAAATATCGGAGATGCTGGATGGTCCGGTCAAGCGCCTTTTCAGGCTGCTGTTCTCTCTTTTGACCTCTGCCTTCATGTCGGCTCTTCTCCTCCTTCTTGTCAGAAGGATTCTTGCTGCGCGAAAGATGCAGCCCGGAATAGTTGAGAATGCGGCTTTTGCAGCTTCACTCGGTTCTCTCACAGCGGCCAACCTCCCGCTGCTTCTTGACGGTCTGCGGGCAGCCGTTCATGAACTGCAGGACCTTCGTGCGCTGATTACAACTTCGTAACGATCGTTACGATATCATTGTCCTCAACCACGTGTTTCAGACCAACCTTGGCTGCATCATGTTTGACTGAGGTACCCCAGATTTTTGCGTAACGGAACTGATCGACGAAGTCCCGGTGGAGCCGGTGGCAGATATCCTCGATGGTGCTTCCTTTGCGCATGATCATCGGCTCTTCCATATCTGCCTCTTCGCCGTAAGGCTTCATGTAGATTCTGACGAACCCGAGATGTTCGTAGATCGCATCCTGGAGCTCCTGAATGTGATAGCCTTTGTGAGCGGAGATCATGATGGGGTCGACGCCGTATTTCTCGCGCATGTGTTCCTCGACCTCTTTGCGCTGGGCATCGCTGATCAGATCAACCTTGTTGATGGCAATGAATGCTGGAATATAAATCCTGTTTCCCTGCATCGCATCCACCAGATCATCCTGAGTTATGTTGCTGCCGCGAATCAGGACATCAGCGTTCATGATTTTATTTTCGGCAAGAATCGCGCGGACCTCTTCAAGTCCAAGTTTTACTGCACCGACCCTGTTTAGTCTGATACCTCCTCCGCCGGCTCTTTTGATCGTAATATCCGGTTTCGGTTTGTTTATTCGGATGCCTGAGTCGTAAAGTTCCTGCATCAGCACATCCACATGCACGGCGTTGAACACGTCTCCCAGGATCACGATCAAATCGGCTGTTCGAACGACCGCAATAACTTCCTTTCCCCTGCCTTTACCCATCGCAGCGCCGGCAATCAGTCCCGGGATATCCAGGATCTGGATCTTTGCGCCTTTGTATTCCATCAGTCCCGGAACGACGGTGAGTGTGGTAAATGCGTAGGAAGCGGTTTCACTCTGCGCTCCGGTAAGCTTATTTAGAAGTGTCGATTTACCAACCGATGGGAATCCTACCAGAACGATGGTTCCATCCCCGGATTTCTTTACTGCAAACCCCTCTCCCCCGCCAACGGATTTAATTGCACGCAGGATCATGTCGTCTTTTATTTTGGCGAGTTTCGCTTTCAGACGCCCGATGTGCTGCGAGGTAGCTTTGTTGTATTTGGTATTTTTTATCTCGTCCTCAATTGCACGAATATCTTCTTCGAGTCCCATAGTGTCTATATTTATTGGTAGTGGGATATGATGAAGATATGCAGACCTACAATCCCATTCTCTCCTCATCTGCTCTATCCTACTTCGTCATCTATAAATATTCCTGCTGTCAATCTTATTACGCACTTTTGTCTGCTGATATAGTGTAGTGGCCAATCATGCCGGCCTCTCACGCCGGCGACTGGGGTTCGAATCCCCATATCAGCACTGTTTTCCGAAGTTCAATGTTCCTAAGTTTTGTCTTGATAGTCGTTATCAAATATATTTGATTATCATCCAGAAAGCCAACTTCAAAACATGCCTCGAAAAATTCAGTAAGACAAGGGATCTTACGAGGTAATCCAAAAAATGGTTGAAAAATATCAGGCCAGATTCATAGAAAAACAAGTCATTAATTTAGTGAAACCAAATTGATACTACTTCTTCTTCAGTTTATTTTCCTGTGGGATGTCAATTCAAATAAATTTCTCTCTTAAAGATTGCCGCATAACCTGACTTTGACAGTTGGCAACTCCCCCCCTTTAGCGCTCTCGCTCCTCCCACTTCTAAAAATGGGAAAAAAGAGAATTTGACAGTTGCCTCTTCTCCCCCTATCCAGCCTCACCCCACCCCGCATTTTAGCCCGAGTATCGCCGTATTCAGCGCATCAAAATTGGAAAACAAACATCGGTGACCTCTCTCTTTCCCCTTCATCATCGTAACTGTCAAATTCATCAGCGAATATTTGATGAATTTTGTAGCCACATGCTTTGCTTCCTGAACCTCATATCGCACCAGAGACACAAACAGCTGTGCCAGAAACCCGATCAGAATTGCGCCGCGAATACTATTTTCCGTCCATACCCTCAGTGGTTTAATCTCGATCTCATTCTTTAGCGAATGAAAGATCTTCTCAATCGAATCCTTTTTTCGGTAGCGTTCAAGCGCTTCTGCAAGTGTCAAATTCCTGCTTGAAGTTAGGGCGAAAAATCCCCCTCTTCCAGTATTCAGCTTCTCCCGGAGAAACGCAAGCGCCTCCTCTTCCGACATCTGCAGGAGCTTTGTCTGAACGGAATAGGTAATCTTCACCAGCGGATTTGAGATCCCAATCTTCTTCGGCAGCTTTTTGTTTCGGGAAATACACTCCTGAATCACCTCCGCCTCCATGAACTGCCGGTACACTTTCCGTGACAAAGCATCCAGATTCTGCGCCTCGAGCCCCTGCGAGAAATAGAAATAGGTTACACTGCCAGGTTTCACGATTTTGATACCATATATACCCTGTTTTTCCGTTTGCTCATCAAGATTGAGCTGAACAGGCTTCCTCTGCCAAAACGTTTTGATGATCTTATCGTCACTGGTGTTCAGTTTCTTTGCGGTCAAATAGTCATGACCGCACACCTCCACGAGCTCCAGATTTTGTTTTGATCCGGCTCCTTTATCGAAGATAACCATGGAACCTTCGGTGAGTTTTTTCTGGGATTGGAGGAAGGTTGACCGGAAATGGGTAACGTCATTCACATTTCCAGCTTTCACCGTTACGCCGATCGGTACATTGATCGGGTGAGCAAGTTCGGTGATCCCAAGAGTTATCTGCAGTTTATCTGGTCGATGATCACGACTGTAGCCGTATTTCCCCAAAGGTGAAGCACTGCCGTGAAGAACAAGACTTGTCCAGTCGAGATTTACGTCGGTGTGCTCGAACTGACAGCGGGAAAATATTCTCTCCTGGAGTCCGGAGATGATGAATGCACTGTTTTGCCCGAGCATTTCCAGAAGACGATACAGCGTTTTTCCCGTGAACGAAGGGAGATTATAGTATTCTCTGGTTTCCGGCTGCATGAGCCAGGAATGAGCTCTTTTGATGCTGAAGTTGTCGCTGAGTTTGTAGGCGGCGAGGGCTTTGATCAGGGTGGAGATGTCGATTCCTTTCTTTTTCAGCGGGGAGAAGAGGGAGACAAGGTCAAGGGAGGTGAACATTTTTTCGCTGAGGAGGAGCGGGCCAATCGGAAAAGATATGTGGGGAGTGGGTGTAATATTGAGTGTCTCTGTGAAGCGGTTAGTTTTCATTTTGGTCAATTTAAATTGACGCCTGACAGGGACTAGTTTTCTCTTTTGTTGCGT
>NIZU01000106.1 GCA_003315675.1 Methanocorpusculum sp. MCE | reverse complement strand
TGGAGTTCGAGGTCGCGGACCCGTTCCATGAGGTCGGCATAGTCGCGTTCGAGTTCTTCGAGGCGTTTTTCCATGTTTTCCTGGGATGTCATGTATAGGAGATTGGCTACATCCATACCCCCTCACCCCCCCCAAAAAAAGAAGAATACCCATTATTCCTTGACGTTTTTTTTTTAAATTTACACTCTGTTTTGAATCGTTTTCACCTGATAGATATTATAACAAAATGCAGCCAGCATATTTTTCACTCGTACTCTTTGCAGCGTTGTTACCTTTACCAACCCTGCATGAAAGATATTTTTGATCACTACATAGGGTCTCTCGCCCTTTGATCTCTTCCTACTTATTCGCAGATTTCTCAGTTTATCTCGTATGCCAATGGGATGCCCTCTCGCTCCCCTTTTCATTGTGGCACTATATCCCTTGCATTTTGCTCCCTGATATCCCCGATCCCGATAGACCACTTCTCCTTTTTCTGAGAGGTCCACCTGACTATCATGAACATTTGCCGTGGTGGTTTCAATGCGTCGAATAAGATCGTGCGTCGTATCCATGATGGTATGAAGTTTATAGCCATAGTGCATTTTGCCGTTCTTGGACATGATTTTTCCATCTTTATCCCGTCGTGTTTTTGCCTGATCTCCTCGCGGCGTGTCTTTCTTACAATGACCGGGTTCAGCATACACAAACGTTGCATCCTGAATCATACCTTGTTCAATTTTCAGACCTTTCAGGTCAAGTTGTCTCTGAAACTCCTGCCAGACCACTGTATCAACGCCTGATTCGGACATGCGCTCCCGAAATAACCAGATCGTTGAATTGTCGGGTATTTTGTCAGGACAGCCAAGAGTTCGCAAGATCGAATCTTGCTCACCGTTTCGGGCTAACGCCCTCACTTACCATGCCAAAAAGAAAGACGATCATAAATTTCACGTTCAACAGCGAGATCAGACAGATTATACCAGACTTCCAGAAGCTGAATCTTGAACATAAGTATGACATCGACATTGGGATGACCGCCCTTGCCGGATTTATTTGCATACATGGATTCAAGAAGAGGGCGAAACACATCCCAATCAAGTGTTTTACCAACGTCGGAGAGACGGTCGCCAAGTTTTTCATAACGTTCGTGATATGCCTGGTTGAGACCAAAGCTGCTGAAAGTCCCCATACATACTACTCAACGTACGAAAAGAAAGTACTTTCTGTCAAAAAAAAGGTTGTTAGAAATTCTCATTTTTCCTTTTTTCCCGCATAGTAGATCCGCTGGTTCTCTGCACCGGATGCTATCTGCAGTGCAAGTGTATTGTCTGTAATTACGAGACCGGACAGATCATCAGCCCCAAAGTCAAACAATGGTGCTGCGAGCGGAGTTGCCGGGCCCACAACAACGACTTTTTCTGCATTCTCGGATAGTTCCAGAAGACGCGGCATACTTTTATCGCCAAGAGCTGCGCAGGTCAGATATGCATAATCGCACTCCGGCAGCAGATATTCACATGCCGTATAGGGCTAGTCTCCCTCTATCGGATCCCATTCAATGATGCGCAGGTCGCAGACCGGTGCGAAAAGTTTCTCTATAATGGGAAAATGACCTACAACACAGACCATCTTCCCTTTCACCTGATTCTGCGAGTTGATAAACGGGTCATACAGTCTGTCCTTAACCGTTTTCCGGTCAGGAATATCGATTCCCGCACGTCTGGCGGTATCCGGATGATTATACCATGCATTTATGGCGGCGTTCCCAATCGAAGCTTCAGGGAAGTTCCAGGATTTTACGCATTCGGCAAGTTCTTTCAGCGGCATAACGAGTTTATCCTGCGTTAAAGACGGTACCCGCTGGAAATACTGACGGAACGGAGCGAATCCCACCCCGCCGAGATCGGATTCCACAACCGTTGTCTCATTTCCGACAATAATATTCTTTGAAGTAATATCGTCAGGAATCTGTTCGATTAAAGCGTCATAAAGTTCCCAAATAATTATCCTCCATTTTTGGTATCATTTCCATGGTGATAGTATCACCTTTTCTGAGATGATTTCTCAGGTTCTGCAAAATCTCATCCATCTGCTGGATATAGTCGAGACTTTGCCGTTCAGTTTCGGTCGTCACGAGAATTTTTGCTATCCCGCCGTTTTTGATCACGATCCGTTTGTCCGCCCGGAGAGCGAGAAGCGGATCGTGAGTCGACATCAGAATGATTTTTTCATGATTTGCAAGCAGTTTTATCGCCTCTCTCCGGTCTATTCCGGCATTTTCGATCTCATCGATGAGAATGATTGGTGATGCACTCATAAGGGCAGTATCTGCTATCATCAATGCCCTGGACTGACCTCCGGAAAGCTGAGTCACTTTCGTTTCCGGAGTAAATTTTTCCCCGGCAAGCGTGTTCGCACAGACAAAACACCGGTCTGCAGTCTCCGCCGGATCCGCAGTCATCCGGCTTTTTGCATGCATCTCCAGAAATTCACGAACCGTTAAGTCCATGACGAAATTCATGTTCTGCGATAACTGTGCGACGAGTTTTCCGCCTGTCGCAAATCTCCGCTCATCCGTTGGAGCAGCACCATTCAGAAGAATCTGCCTTCCGGTTGGCGTATCCCTTTGAGCAAGACATTCGATATCTTCCAGGAGACGGCTTTTTCCAGACCCGGTAGGACCGACGATACTCACGATCTCTCCCGGGACTACGGTTATTTCGACCTGCTCGGGTTTACCGGATTTGTCCCGTCCGCCAAGGATGGTTATCGAAGAGATCTCTCCGTTCAGTTCCGTATTCTTCGAGAATGCTGAAAGAAATGAACATAAATGCAGAACAACACTGTCACGCGTGAGGCCGAACTCTTCGAGAATATCTTCATCCACATCGAGGAGAGCTTCGGGCAGAGTCAGTTCGTGATTGATTTTGTCAAGCCGAATATTTGCCAGATAATCGGATGCAAGAGGATAGCTTGTCAGCAGTTCGGAAATTTTCGTCGTCGAGACCTCGGTAAAGTACGCATCCAGCTCCATTACTCTTCAAACTCCATGCGTTTTAACATCCCCATCTGATAGGTGTCGCCGATCATCGTTTCGCCCGTGCAATATGAGCATATTGCGGCAGGCATGGTAAATCTGAGTTTGCGGTCTTTGAGGGTGTCGATATCCAGTGTATCCTGCCAGTATTTCGCGAGGAGAATAGCTCCCTGCCCCGTGATGCCGTTGATAAACAGTATCTGATCGTTTGCGTTGACCTCTTTGATATTGAAGGCAAACACTTCGCGTTCTGCCTGAGATACGATGTCGCCTTTGGTCACAACGATGATATCTGCGTATTTGAGCATGGGGCCGATTTTTCTGGGAGTGTTGACGCCTGATAGATTGTCGATGACACATACTGAAAGAATGCCGTTAATGTGGGGCGAGCAGCGGTTGCAAAGTCCTGCACTTTCTGTAATGAGGATCGAGAGCCCTTTTCTCCGCCCCCATTGAACGGCGTCTTCAATATTACTCACAAAAAAATGATCCGGACATATCTTTCCGGCGAACCCGGTTTGGTTTGCTATGCCCTGTTCATCATAGCGCAGATGATCGAATGAGGTAAGCGAGTCGAATTTAACGACACCGACTTTATCATTCGGTACCTTTAGCTGGGCTATGGTTTTGAGAATCACCGACGTTTTTCCAGATGATTGGGGGGCGGCTACAGTTATGAGTTTCATAGTATGGTGGTTCTGAGAAAAATATCCTGACTATTTTCTCCATCATTGGATTGAGTAAACCACATGTGATTAACCAAGTCTGTGATGTTTACTATATCTATTGATCTATTCAAGATTATAATTACGTATTCTTTGGTTGAGGCGTATCCGTTTCAGCTGTCCTCAGATATTTTCATCATCCTTCTGATGTATTCGCGTGGAAAAAAATACGCCGCGTGTGTATTTCATCGATGTAAAACGCGTCAGATGAGAACGCGCTAACACCGCTTTTCAACAAAAACAGAAAAAAATGAGTGGACCCGAAGGGATTCGAACCCCTGACCTCCAGCATGTAAGGCTGGCGTCATAACCACCTAGACCACGAGTCCAAATTACCTTACTAAATACTATTTACGTAGTTATTAATCCTGCGGAAAAAGAGTGGGAGAGATTCCCTGTTCTGATTCCCAGTCTTATGCAAGACCGAATGATTTCAGGGTCACAGCGGTATCGACCTTTCCGACCTGATACACTTTGCCTGTGGAAACTTCGTTGATGATAACTTCTGCCGGGGAGAAGAGACTCTTGTCGATCTTGTAGAAGTCGTATCCTGCTTCCTTGAAGATCTCATTGAATGGTTTGCCGTATCCGTTGGACGAGCAGCTCGGGATCTTCTCAAGGTAGTCAACGATCTCCGGTGCATTCATCGTCAGGTTGATCTGTCCGTGGTAGATGGTTGCATCGTTGGTGACGCCCATTGCGAGTTTTGCTCCGCGTGCCGGCGGGATCGGGGCGGTACCTGCTGCTGCGATGATCTTCGTCGTGTCAAATCCGAGTTCGTTCAGTTTGTCGACTGCGGTCTCAACACAGCGTCCTGCAACCTGGATGGAACCAACCAGTGATGAGGTAGGGGCAACCAGAGCGCAGACGTTTGCGACATCAACCTTACACTTCTCTGCAATCATCTCCATGACTGCTCCACTTGGAAGGCGGTCGGCTTCAAGACAGATCACTGCTGCATCGGACTCATCCTCGTAGCCGATGACCTCGAAGGTGTGTTTCGGCTGAAGGGACAGGGCACGTGCGGGCCCTGATCCCATAGCGAAGAAGTTGTCGTGCTTGATCGTCCAGCCGGCTTTCTGTGAGCCGAGGCAGGAGATTGCCGGGAAATCGGTGTTCACATCGATGAACGTCATCGGGAACTGGCCGACCATACCCTGGCGGAATGCGATATCGCCAAAGCCGCCCATACAAATTCGGGTAAAATAGTCACCGGCTCCGTAGCCGCCAGGAACACTCACACCACAATCGACGACACGGGAACCGTTGTCGAGTTCGTGGTATGCAACATTAAACAGATCTGCGTTCTCTACGAGTTCTTCGAAGAGATCAAGTCCAAGTTCATTTACACTTACCAAAATAAATCACCCTAAGGAATATTATTCAGATATGGAACCGTCAAATAGATAAGAGTTATGAGTCGGGATTTCTCTCTCAGTTCTTCTTTTGAAGAAGCTTGTTGACCCGTTCTTTATCGTATCTGAGGTTCACATACCGTTTTCTTCCGCTCCCCTTGTTTGCATATCCAAGCGTAATCAGCCTCAGATGATCGAATTTTTCGATGATCTCGTTAAATCTGGTGAGCTTGGGTGCATCCCCCGGCATCGCTCTTCTGATGTCTCCCGTCGTAATGAGCGTGTTGTCATTCGTCATCTTTACCAGTTGTCTGAGAACAAGCAGCTCGTCTGGAGAAAGCGACCGGAGCGTTCCGGCAAGATGGAGATCCTGAGAAGCGGAGAAGGCTTTCTGCAGATCTTCCTGCGTGACTTCCCTTCGTGCATCCGTCTCCGCATACATCACGGCACGTTTGATCAGATCAAGACCGATCCTGATATCCCCGCACCTCATCGTCCGGTCGACGATGTAATCCATCTGTTCTATCGAGAGAACGTTCGGGTACAGGCCCTGGGCAACTCGCTGCGAAAGGATTCCGGCGACCTCCGAGGCGCTGTATGGTGAGAAATTGATCGTTTCATACCTGAAAACCGATGCGACCCGTGCATCGAGTACGGATTCAAGGAGGATATCCGGGTCGCTGATGACAACGATCACCCCGATACCGACGTTTTCGTATACTTCATGGATACGAAGGGCCGCATAAAGGACATTATTGAACTCTTTATTGTATATCAGATAGTTTGCATCGTCCAGACAGATAAGCGGGATCACGCCTTCCTTTTCGATGTGCTTTGCGAGCATGTCGATGAGGGCCTTGAAGGCGGTCCCCGAGGGAGGCGGGCTGTTTTTCGTCAGTTTCGTATATATTCGGGAAAACACCGCATACTCGGTGCCGTCGATCTGACAATTGATGTGGATCGGCACGATCTTTGTCGTGGCCCCTTCGATCTCTTCAAAAAATTTCTTGACTGAGGTGGTTTTACCGGTGCCGGGAACGCCCCGGCAGATGGTGTTGAGAATACTCCCGCCGATCAGAGCAGGTTTGACGGCGAAAGCCAGACGTTCAATCTGCTCGTACCGGTAATCGAACTGCTCGGGGACATAGGTGATCTCAAAGACTTCTATGTCTCTGAAAAGGGTCTGGTCCCACATAAGCAGATTCTTTTTCATTTTCTCCTCATTTCATGCATTTTTTACACAGAGTCTTCCCCATAAAGAGATTGGAGACATCCCGCTGCACTTTGGATATCGAAACCCCGCATTTTTCGCAGACAAACTCGCCTTCAGGGGGCGAAACGGCAGGTGTCTGATGTATGTCTGCCTCAGGAACATTCGCTTCGGCAGGCGGGATTTCGATGCGCGTATCCTCCAGAACCTGCATGGGGATCTCCTCCTCTTCCTCTTCGACCGGGTGCGTAAGGGGCATCTCGTTCATCGGATAGTATCCGGCTTCCTCCTCTTCCTGCGCGTATTTGTCGAGAACCCGTTCCTTATATCTTTCAACTGCCGCTCTCACTGCGGCGTCCCGTGTCCCGAATTCGTCCAGAGTTCTTCCGAGAAAATCCGCAAGGCCTCTGACTGCCGCCTCATTTTCGGCTGTATCGGAGACTTCAACCATCAGGCTCTCGTAATTGCCCAGATTGATCGTCACTCCGATAGTTACTGTCCTCTTGTCGGCCATAAGCAGTATTGTACCTTTCTCATATGTTTTGCAAAGAATTAATGATAATGATGAGTGATATAATAGTTAATCGGACAGATGATGAAAGTTACCCCCGCTGAACCGCAAGGTTGTGATGATGCGTGGTCCTGATGTCCTATCACTTTTCTTATTCTGCGAAACGGCAGTTTGACGTGACTCTGGGATTTGGTTTTTTCTCTTGGTACTTTCAATTATTTACCCAGCATGGCAAAACGTGGTCTGGAAAAATATGTAACTTACCCTTTGATTATTCCTACGGAAAAGTCGGAAATGATCCTGGTAAAGATCGCGTTTCCCTACCGTCATCTGAACTATTCGTTCACAATAGAGGTACCTCTCTCGCTGTACGAAGGTGCGAAGCTTTCGGGAAAGTCGGCCCGTGTCCCGGCCGGGATCCAGGATGCATGGCTTACCGGATACTACAAAGCCTTCGCGCTCGATCCATCGCAGACTAAAGTGTATCAAACACTCTTATCACAGTTCCGCAGAATCAGAAACGAGCGAAATCTGAACTCAGATGAATATCTGGAACTTCTTACCGCCTATGTTCAGTCGCTTCCGTATGATGCGGAAAAACTTTCGTCAATAGAAATAGCTCCGCGTTTTCCGGTCGAGACAATCGTTGACGGAACCGGGATCTGCAGCGACAAATCCCTGCTTCTTGCCGGTCTCCTGTCTCACGAAGGGTATGCGGTATCCCTTCTCCAGTTTGGAAAAGAAAATCATCTGACAGTAGGGCTGCAGGCCCCGGATGGCTATGATTTTGCGGGATGCGGTCAGGCGGTTGTTGAAACCACGGCGATATCCTATATTGGCCATCCTGCGGGAGAGTATGCAGACACAACCTCCCGCCCGAAGGTTTTTCCCATCGGTCACGGGACAAAACGGTATGACTGCATTCGTGAAGTCGCAAAAATTCTCGCAGCACTTTCCTCTCTCAATGAAAAAATATCCGAGGACGGAACACTTACGCAGGAGATCGTTCGGCTCCATGAGAAACTTCTCCAGCTCAAGGAGGAGCTCACCAAGTCTCGGGATGAGCTACCAATCCTGCTGGAGAATGGTAAGACCGGGGAGTATGAATCGCTTCGCAAAATCCACAACAAAAACGTCGAGCGCCTGAAAAAAATGCTCGACTCCTACAACAGACTCATTGCCGAGTATCAGGAACTTGCCGGCCTTGCCGAGTTCATTCAGCATAACCGGCTTGACCGTCCGGCAGTCTCCCTAAAACTCAGATCTTTAGAAGAATAAGTCCTCTCGGGTGTGGGAGAATTATATGGGAAGAAAAACAAAACGTACTCCACATGTTGACCGAGGAACTTCCAAAGACCTACGACTTTGCCTCTGTCGAAAAACGCTGGCTTGACCAGTGGGACGACAGCGACTTTTACTTCGAGAAAGACTCGAAAAAACCACAATACGTAATAGATACTCCCCCGCCGTATCCGACCGGCAAACTCCACATAGGACACGCTCTTAACTGGGTGTATATGGATATCATCGCCCGCTACAAGCGTATGATGGGTTTCAATGTCATGTTCCCTCAAGGGTGGGACTGTCATGGACTTCCGACCGAGGTAAAGGTCGAAGAGACCCATCATATCACCAAAAACGATGTTTCCCGTGAAGAGTTCCGCAAAATGTGCCGGGAACTCACCGTAGAAAACATCACCCGGATGCGGCAGAGTCTGAGGACCATGGGTTTCTCCGTCGACTGGAGCAACGAATACATTACGATGGAGCCGTATTACTACGCAAAAACCCAGTTGTCGTTTTTGCGCATGCTCAAATCCGGCTACATTTATCAGGACGAGCATCCGGTCAACTTCTGTACCCGCTGTGAAACGGCGATCGCCTTTGCCGAAGTTTCGTATTATGATGGGGAGACCCTTCTGAACTTCTTCGATTTCGACGGCATCGAGATCGCAACGACCCGCCCCGAACTCCTCGCAGCCTGCGTTGGTGTCGCGTTTCATCCGGATGATGAGCGGTACAAATCTATCGTAGGAAAAACGCTCAAGGTCCCGATCTTCGGTCACGACGTAACCATCATCGCAGACGATGCCGTTGATATGGCTTTTGGTTCCGGGGCAGTAATGATCTGTACCTTCGGTGATAAGACCGATGTATTCTGGTGGAAAAAGCATCACCTCCCGCTCCGCAAAGCTCTCACGACAAAAGGCACGATGACCGCGATCTGCGGAAAATACGAAGGCATGCCTTCCAAGGAATGCCGTGCGGCGATCCTTGCCGATATGAAAGAGCTCGGCATTTTAAAGGACCTGAAGAAGATCGAACAGAGGGTCGGCGGCTGCTGGAGATGCAAGACCCCGATCGAGATTCTTTCAGAACGTCAGTGGTTCGTGAAGGTGAACGGCGGCGAGATCGTCAAGGCAGCAAAAGAGATCAAATGGTATCCCGAACATATGCTCCAGCGCCTGGAAAACTGGGCAGAACAGATGGAGTGGGACTGGTGTATCTCCAGACAGAGACTGTTTGCAACTCCGATTCCGGTCTGGTTCTGTGACAAATGCGGAGAGCTTATCCTTCCCGATGAGGCCGATCTCCCGATCGATCCGACCATCGAAAAACCCAAACACGCCTGTCCGAAATGTGGCGGGACAGAGTTTACCGGCGAAAAGGATGTTCTCGACACCTGGATGGATTCATCCATCACCGATCTCCACGTCACCGGATGGGACGGGAGCGGCAGACCCCCATACTTCCCTGCGCAGATCCGCCCACAGGGACATGATATCATTCGGACCTGGGCGTTCTATACGATCCTTCGGAGCGTTGCCCTGCTTGGCGAGAAGCCGTGGGACGGTATCCTCATCAACGGAATGGTTCTCGGCGAGGACGGATTCAAGATGTCCAAGTCCCGGGATAATGTCATCGGTCCCGAGGATGTTATGGGACCCTACGGCGTGGATGCTCTCAGACAGTGGGCTGCTGCCGGCTCTTCGACCGGTCAGGATATCCTCTTCAATTGGAACGACGTCGTCGCTGCATCCAGATTCCAGACGAAGATGTGGAACATCGTCAGATTCTCGTTAATGCAGATACAGAAGGAGTCTCCGGTCCCTGAAACGGATGCTCCGTCCACGCTTATCGACCGGTGGATGTTAGCAAACCTCTCCAAAACGGTTGCCGAGGTCACCGAGTCGATGGATGCCTATCTCTTCGACAAGGGTCTGAAGACCATCCGTGAGTTTGCCTGGAATATCATGGCCGATGAGTATCTCGAGTTCGTGAAAGGCAGACTCTACAGTGAAGATCCGCTGCGTGCCGGTGCGATTTACACGCTGAAGACGACCCTTGATGCACTCTGCACAATGCTCTCACCCTATATCACGTTCTTCGCTCAGGAGTGTTATCACCATTTATCCGGCGGAAAGCGGATCATCGACCAGCCGTGGACAACCTTCTCGTATGCGGACGAGGATGCTCTTCGCGACGGTGATCTCGTTGTGAGCATTGTCAGCCTTCTCCGCGAATACAAGCACGACTCAGGTCTTGCTCTTAACTCCCCGCTTGGAAACGTTACGATCTACACGCCATCCCACGACATCGATGACTCCGGCGATCTCGGCAGGACGATAAACGCGACGGTTGTCTGGAAAGCGGAAGAACCGGCTCTTGAAAAGATGGTCGGGGAAGTTGTGTTCAACAAAGGCGTTGTTGGAAAAACCCTCAGGAACAAAGCAGGCGCATTCATGGCCGCGGTCAACGCTCTTTCCGATGCCGAGAAGATCACGCCGCCAAAATCGATCCTCGTGGAAGGCGAAGAGATCTCCGTGCCTGAAGGTACCTGGACCACTTCATATATCTATTCTGTTTCCGGTGAATCGGTTGATGTCATCATGCTTGATGACGTGATGATTACCGTAAAACGCACCGGATTTTGCATATCCACTACGTTTTCTATATTCTCCACTCTAACGTAGTAAGCACATGTCTGAAAGCTACGCATGTGGGACTTCCCAGAAACCTCTTTTGGGAAGTACCGTAGGAGATGTCTTGAACAGCATTGCGGCTAAATATCCCCGCAACGATGCTCTAGTCTCCTTTCAGCCGAATCCCTACAGCAAACGGTGTATGTCTGACGCGGCAAACTACTGCCACGAAGGGCTCGTTTCCGACGAGCCGAACTCGTACCGCGAGGCCGGACTAACCCTAACAACTGCCGGGTCTAAGGTCCTTCGCTATAATTGGGCGGAGTTCCTCGCTGAGACGAATGCGGTGGCCAAAGGTCTTATGATGCTTGGCGTGGAACACGGGACGCGTGTTGCTATCTGGGCAATGAATTATGCCGAGTGGGTACTCGTGCAGTTTGCGACCGCCAAGATCGGCGCGGTAATGGTGAATATCAATCCTGCATACCGTACGTTCGAACTGGAATATGCCCTCAAGCAGTCGGAAGTGGACACCCTGATCCTTCAGGGAAAGTTCAAGACCTCCGATTACGTCGGCATGTTCTACGAGGCATGCCCCGAGGCATTCGAGGCAAAACCCGGCAAGATCCGGTCCGAGAAGTTCCCGTATTTACGTAATGTCGTATTCATGGGCGAGATCATCTATAACGGGATGTACCGCTGGAGCGAACTTCTCGAGATGGGCGAGTACGTCTCCGACTTTGAACTGGAAAGCCGTGAAGAGTCTGTTTCCTTCGATGATGCGCTCAATATCCAGTATACATCCGGAACGACCGGATTTCCGAAAGGTGTTGTTCTGTCCCATCACTCGGTCTTAAACAATGGACTGTTTATCGGTGACGGGATGGGTTTTACCGAGAATGACAAACTGTGTATTCCGGTTCCGTTCTACCACTGTTTTGGAATGGTCCTTTCGAATATGGCCTGCGTGACGCACAGATCCACGATGGTCATTCCCGGCCCGTTCTTCGATGCCGAGGCCGTTCTACAGGCCGTAGAAGCTGAGAAGTGCACGGCTCTGCACGGTGTTCCGACCATGTTCATCGCAGAACTGGAACACCCGAACTTCGACCGGTATGATCTTTCTAGTCTTAGGACCGGCATCATGGCAGGATCCACGTGCCCAATCGAAAAGATGCGTGAGGTTGCCTCGAGGATGAATATGAAAGACATCGTGATCGTTTACGGTCTGAGTGAAACGGCACCAGGTATCACCATGTCCACCACCTCCGACACGCTCGAAAACCGTGTGGCGACCGTCGGCAGAGCACTCCCGCACACCGAGATCAAGATCACTGATCCGAAAACCGGACGGATCGTTCCTCTCGGCGAGAAAGGCGAGATATGCGCCCGCGGCTACATGAAGATGAAATGCTACTACAATAATCCGAATGCAACCAAGCAGGTCATCGACAAAGACGGCTGGCTTCACTCGGGCGATCTTGGCACGATGGATGAGGAAGGCTACGTTCGGATGGTCGGTCGTCTGAAAGAGATGGTCATTCGCGGCGGAGAAAATCTCTATCCAAGAGAGATCGAGGAGTTCTTCCACCTTCACCCGAAGATCTCCGACATCTATGTTATCGGAGTCCCGGATGCAAAATACGGCGAGGAACTCTGTGCCTGGGTGAAAGCAGAACCGGGAACCACGATCACGGAAGAGGAGATCCGGGCATTTGCCGAGGGAAAGATTGCCCGCCACAAGATCCCGCGTTATTACAAGTTTGTGGATTCTTTCCCCATGACCGTCACCGGCAAAATCAAGAAAGGCGATATGCAGGAGATATCCATCGCTGATCTTGGTCTCGCCGATGTTGCGAAGATAAAAACCGCGTAATCGAAAAAAGAAAGAGAGATATACTTAACTCTCTCATTTCTCTCTTATGAAGAAAAGTCTGATTGCCGCCTTGCTGATTGCCCTTTTTATCTCTGTTGGCGCTGCCGGCTGCATCGCCAGTGAACCTATCGTTGGGAACTGGTATATTTACGGCACCGACATTCCCGTCGTGTTTTATGAAAATGGAACCGGGAGTCTGACCATCAGCCTTCTTGGCATCAATTCCACGGTCCCCATGACCTGGGAGAAGATTGAGGAAAAGACCTATAAGCTTACCGGAACTTCCGCATTATTCAACGCAGGGACATATACGCTCTCTGCTGACGGAAAAACCCTCGTCGCTGTCTCTACTGGAATTACGTCGTTTGTAAAGAAAGCATAATCCTTCTTCATTCCTTTTTTTGAATTCAAAGTCAGGATAATAACTCAGTTTCCAAAAATCAAAACTCCCACTTCCATCCTTCGGTTTTCATCAGTTTTTCGACATCACGGTATTTGGGCATCAGCCGTTCAACCTCTTTCCAGTAGGTTTTTTGATGGTGGGGGTATCGAAGATGTACGATTTCGTGGACGACCAGATACTCGGCAACGATTTTCGGGGCAAGCAGCACCCGTGCATTGATGATTATCCCGTTTTTTGGCGTGCAGCATCCCCATTTTTTCTTCTGAAGCTTCATTCGCAGGTTTGGTTCCGTCACGCCGGCAAGATTTGCATATTTTTCCACATATGCACCCAGAACCGCGGTTCCACGCCGCCTGTACAAAAGCATTACCACATCCCGGGCAGTCATTTCGGCTTCATCCGGCGTAAAGGAATCCGGTGTTGATATGTTAAGAACTTCTCCCGCGATCTCCGCTTTGGCGGGTCCGAGACTTCGTTGTATGGTCAGTTCCTCACCGAAAAACGGAATTTGCTCCCCATCACTGTAGCTTCTGGGTTTTGTGTCCCTGTTTTGAAACAGAGCCTGCTGTTTTGCGATCCACTCGGCTTTGCTCTGTGCGATTTCCCGAACTTTTTCCAAGGAAACTGCTGTCGGAACGCGTATCAGCACCTCGCCGTTCGTCATAACTTCGATCGCCCAGGATCTTCTCCGGTCCGAATAAACGACCTCGATGGGAATTATGTTTCCATTCCATATAACCGCCAAACCCATATGTGAAACATTATCTCTCATACTCTCCAATATAAGTAACTGAATGTTAGTCCGTGCCATAGACCGGGAAGTACTTGATCTCCTTTTGGAGATGGGCAGATCAAGCTTTCCGGATGAATATATCGTCATGCTGGGCATGGAAAAGGGTGTCATCAACGTCACCTATCCGATTCCCGGGACCACTGTATCACAGGATAGCGCCAATATTTTCATGGACATGATCCCTCTTGGGATGCAGATCGCCGGGACGGCGCACAGCCATCCAAACGGCTGCTTATCACCCTCGGATGCGGATCTTGCCACATTTGCCCAAAGCGGGCAGTGCCATATCATTGTCGGGGCACCGTTCGATGAAAACTCCTGGAGATGTTACGGCAGGGACGGGAAACACAAAGTTCTGGAAGTTATACCATGAAAAGAATCGTCGCCACCGGGACATTTGATATCCTCCATCCCGGACATATATACTATCTTGAAGAGTCGAAAAAATTAGGTGACGAGTTGTGGGTCATCGTAGCCCGGGAAAAGAATGTCGTTCACAAACCCCGCCCGATCGTTTCCGAAGATCAGCGGCTCAAAATGATTCAGAGTCTCAAGTGCGTTGATCATGCCATACTTGGAGATCAGACCGATATGTACAAACCTATCCGCGAGATCAATCCCGCCGTCATCACTATCGGTTTTAACCAGAAATGGTCAAAGGAAAAGCTGAAAGCCGATCTTACTGATCGTGGTATCTGTGCGGATGTCGTGCGAATTTCCGAGTACACCGGGATGCCATTTACCTCATCATCAAAGATCATCGATGAAGCCGTTCGGAGAAGAACGCGATGAAGCCGGAAAAACAGGACCTGATTGCGGAACTTGTCAGGTTCGTTGTTGAAAAAGGCGGGGACGCGACCATGATCCCTGCAAAAGACATCGTCACTGATGAATGGGTTCGACAAAAATGCCTTTTCGGCTGCAGCGGATTTGGCCGCTGGTTTTCCTGCCCGCCGTATTCTCCGACGCCTGCAGAGACCAGAAAGGTCCTTAAAGAATACAAAACGGCCCTTCTGATAAAATTTATCGGGGATGTCGGGGAAACAACGCCGGAACGTCTCGTCTCCCGCGAGATGACTGCCTATGTTCAGAATGTCATGTATGAACTTGAGCAGAAGGCATTCTCTGCAGGATTCTACAAGGCGTTTGCCTATACCGGTCATCAGTGCGGATTATGCACGCACTGTCCGGCAAAAGACGACGATGCAGATATCACTAACTGTATGAACAGAAGAAAAATGCGTCCAAGCATGGAAGCAGCCGGAATCGACGTGTATGCCGCCTGTGCATCCGTCGGCTGGAGTCTTGATATCCTTTCATGTACGAATGTTCCCGGCGGATCCGTTCTGGATTCTCCGATGACAACGGTCATGCTCCTTTTAATTGAGTGAATATGATGAAAAATTCTCCATTTCTTGCCCCTGTAATGTTTTACTGGTGTGACAAATGTCATGCCCCGGTGATGGGAAAACTCTGTTCCTGCGGGGAAAAGACCCGTTCCGTTTCGGTGACTCCGCCGGGAGATGTTCGCCCGGCTTTTCAGCGCGACAGAGATCTTGTGAACCGCCTCTTCGAAGAACAGTTCGGCGTTCCGCTGATTTCCGACGGATATCTCGCCCTTCTGAACAAAGTCCCTGACGAGGACCGGATGGAAGAAATCATCATCGGAGGTGCGGTGGTCTTCGCCGTTCGATATATTCCGGCAGAGTCCCGATGGGAAGTCCTGCCAAGAGAAGCGGCAGCTTCCCTTGTCGTGCCAACCAAACGATTCATTCGGGTCACGGACGATGCCGCAGGCTATATTCGGGACGGAAGCAGTGTTCTGATGCCTGGCGTTACGTTTGTATCACCCGATATCGCAGTTGGCGACAGTGTTTTCGTCCTTTCCGAGTCCGGTGACTGTGTGGCGGTCGGCCGAGCCAAGATGTCGTATCAGGAAACGGTAGGTGCAGCCCGCGGTCAGCTGGTCAGGACACGCCGGACCCAAAAACCCGTGGTGGATGCCGCCCCTTCAACCTGGGAAGATGCGATCGCGGCAAACAACGATATCCTCGATCTCTACGAAAGGAAATCGATCGAGTTCATTCATGATGTTATCGCCAAAAACCCGGGGATCCAGCCGAACGTTTCATACTCGGGCGGAAAAGACAGTCTGGTAACGCTTCTCATCACGCTCAAGGCGGGACTCCGGCTGCCGCTGATCTTTGCGGACACGGGCCTTGAGTTTCCTGAAACGATCGAAAATGTCCACAAAGTATCCGAATTGTTCGGCCTCCCGCTGATTATCGAGTCGGGGAATTCCGGGTTCTGGGAAGGATTCGAACTGCAGGGACCTCCGGCTGTGGATTTCAGGTGGTGCTGCAAAGCATGCAAACTTACGCCGGTCAAGACTCTCATTGAAAATGAATGGGGTGAGGCGATCTCTTTCATTGGTCAGCGAAAGTTCGAGTCTGCCAAACGCATGCAGAGTCCGCGTGTCTGGAGAAATCGAAATGTTCCCTGCCAGATTTCTGCTGCCCCTATCCAGCACTGGACCGCTATGCATGACTGGCTCTATCTTTTCCGGGAAAAAGCTCCGTACAATCCTCTTTATGAACTGGGTCTCGACAGGATCGGCTGCTTTATGTGTCCGTCATCCGACATTGCCTGCATGAAGGATATCGAGGCACGGTATCCGGAATTATGGGCCGACTGGGAACAAAAACTGAAGGCATGGGGCGATGCGAACGGCAAATCTTCCGAATGGGCGGCGAAAGGTTTATGGAGAATCCGCGAAACAAATGAAGAAGATAGTGATATAGATGGGCACTTCTGAAATCGCCGTTTTGGATTACGGGTTAGGCAATCTCCGCAGTGTTGTCCGCGGTCTCGAGGCGGCAGGGCCCCGTCCGAAAATCACGAACGATCCCGAGATCATTCAATCGGCTGATGGACTTCTCCTCCCGGGAGTCGGTGCCTTTGCCGAAGGAATGAGTAAACTCTCTCCCTTGATCGACCTTGTGAAAAAAGAGGCGGCAAAGAAACCTCTTCTCGGCATATGTCTCGGCATGCAGATGCTTTTAGAGGAAAGCGAGGAACACGGTCTTCACAAAGGGCTTGGCTTTGTGCCCGGAACGGTTCGGCTTTTTCCAAAAAAACCCGGGATGAAGATTCCTCAAATGGGATGGAACCCGATCTCGCCCTCGGCTCACCCCCTGTTCGAAGGAATTCCTGATGGGACGTATGTGTATTTCGTTCACTCCTATTATGCCGATACGACTCCCGAGTTCACGATCGCAAAGACCGAGTACATTGTCCCGTATGCCTCGGTAGTGGGTGTCGGCAACGTGATGGGTGTTCAGTTCCATCCTGAAAAAAGCGGGGATGCCGGAATTTTGATTCTCAAAAATTTTGTTCAGATGATCGAATGAGATAAAGGCATTTTCTCCCTCTTTTCTCCGCATGAAAAATCATCTGTTTTATGCTGCTCTGTCTTTATCCGCATGGAGATTATCCTTCAATTTGGTTTTATTTCAACCGGGTTCTCATTTGCGGTTCACCCACATTAATAAGGAATCCGCACTAATATAATAATGCAAATATATTTTTGAAAATCGCTTTCGAGGATGTTAACCATTTTCGAAAACGGCTATGCATATGACCCAAATTGATACGGAGAACCAAACATAGATGACTGATAATTACGACGCCTCCCACATTACTGTTTTGGAGGGGTTAACCCCTGTCCGTGAAAGACCTGCCATGTATATCGGCAGTACCGATACCCGTGGTCTTCACCACCTTGTATACGAGGTAGTTGATAACTCCATCGACGAAGCCTTAGCCGGATTCTGTAAGCATATCGTCATCATCATCAACCCCAACGGAACGGTAAGCGTGGAGGATGACGGCAGAGGTATTCCCGTCGATATCATGCCCAAGCAGAATAAGAGTGCCCTTGAAGTCGTAATGACCGTGCTTCATGCCGGAGGAAAGTTCGATAAGAATACCTATCAGGTTTCCGGCGGTCTGCACGGGGTCGGTGTTTCTGTTGTAAACGCTCTTTCCACGCGCCTTACTGCCGAAGTATTCCGTGATGGAAATATCTATTCCATGGTCTTTGGCAAAGGACTGCTGCTGCAGGCTCTTTCCTGCAGGCCCGAAACCGATGCAGAGTATCTTCAGCGGCAGAGGAGGCTGGATAAAGAAGGTCAGGCAAAAGAGACCACCACGGGAACACGGATCACCTTCTATCCGGATGGTTCTATCTTTGAGACGACCGAGTTCGACTACGATGTCCTTGCCCACCGGTTCAGGGAACTTGCTTATCTGAACAAGGGGCTGGAGATCCAGATCGAGGATCACCGTACCGGGGATTCCGACACGTTCTGTTATCAGGGAGGTCTTCGTGAGTTTGTCACTCACTTAAACGAAGGGAAAGAACTTCTCCATCCCGACCCGATCTATGTCGATAAATCCGACGATGTAAATAAAATTGAGGTCGAGGTCGCTCTCCAGTATAATGATACCTACGGCGAGATTCTCTATACGTATGTAAACAGTGTCAATACCCGTGAGGGCGGCACGCATCTGGAAGGATTCCGTTCTGCCCTCACCCGGGCGATCAACAACAGCGCCCATGCGAACAAACATCTCAAAGAGTACATCTCCGTCCGCGGCGAGGATGTTCGTGAAGGGCTGACCGCCGTAATCAGCGTCAAGATCGCCAATCCCCAGTTCGAGGGGCAGACGAAGATGCGGCTTGGAAACAGCAATGTCAAAGGTCTCGTTGACTCTATGATGTATCAGGCTCTGACTGAGTTCTTCGAGGAAAACCCGAAGGTCATAGCTGCCATCGCCAAAAAATCCCTTGATACCGCAAATGCCCGCGAGGCTGCCCGCCGTGCAAAGGAGCTTGCCCGAAGAAAAACGTCTCTCGACATGTCTGGTTTGCCGGGTAAACTTGCCGACTGTTCCGAGCGCGATCCGGCAAAAGGCGAGATCTATATCGTGGAAGGAGATTCTGCCGGCGGTTCGGCCAAACAGGGCCGCGACAGAAAGTTCCAGGCGATTCTGCCGCTTCGGGGTAAAATCCTGAATGTGGAAAAAGCACTGGAGCACAAGGCTTTGAAAAATGCCGAAATTCAGACCCTCATCACCGCGATCGGTGCCGGATACGGGGAAAAGTTCGATGCCGAACGTGCCAGATATCATCACATCGTCATCATGACGGATGCGGATGTGGACGGCGCTCATATCAGAATTCTGCTTCTGACCTTTTTCTACCGGTTCATGAAGCCCCTTGTGGAGATGGGATACATCTACATTGCTCAGCCTCCACTCTTCAGAATTGCCAAAGGGAAACAGGAAAAATACGTGTACACGGAAGAGGATATGCGTCTTGCTATCGCCGAATACGGCGAGAAGGGCATCTCGGTCCAGCGGTATAAGGGTCTTGGTGAAATGAACGCCGGCCAGCTCTGGAACACTACAATGAATCCCGAGTTCCGTATTCTCAAGCAGGTCAGAATCGAGGATGCAAGCTATGCGAATGAGATATTCGAAAAACTCATGGGAGACGATGTCATGCCCAGAAAAGATTTCATTAAACGTCATGCAGGGGAGGTGAAGAACCTTGACATCTGAAGAGAACACCACGCACAAAACGGTCTCGATCAATATCGAAGATGAGATGAAAAACTGTTTCATCGATTATGCGATGAGCGTTATCATCGGGCGTGCAATCCCCGATGTCCGGGATGGTCTGAAACCGGTCCACCGGCGTATTCTGTACGCCATGTTCCACGATGAGGGGAACACGAGCGATAAGGCATACAAGAAATCCGCCAAGGCAGTAGCAGCCACCATGGGTAATTACCACCCGCACGGTGACTCTGCGATTTACGATACGCTCGTGAAGATGGCTCAGCCGTTCTCCTATCGTTATACCTTAGTAGATGGTCAGGGTAACTTTGGGTCTATAGATGGTGACTCGGCAGCAGCTATGCGTTATACCGAGGCAAGGCTTACCAAAGCGGCAGAGTCTCTGCTGGAGGATATCGACAAAGAAACCGTCGATTTCGTCCCTAACTTCGATGAGTCGTCCCAGGAACCGGACGTGCTCCCAAGCAGGATCCCCAACCTTCTCGTGAACGGTACGACGGGTATCGCGGTCGGTATGGCGACCAACATGATGCCGCATAACCTCGGCGAGGTCTGCGATCTGGTCGATGCCTATATTGATAACCCGGAGATGTCTCTTGAAGAAATGATGAAGATCCTTCCGGCTCCGGACTTTCCGACAGGCGGTAAGATCATGGGCACCGACGGGATCGTCAATGCTTATCAGACGGGTCAGGGTAAAGTTGTTCTCCGCGGCATTGCCGAGATTGAGGAACGCAAAAAAGGATTCGAGCAGATCGTCATCACCGAGATCCCCTATCAGGTGAACAAGGCGGCGATGATCGAAAAGATCGCTGAGCTTGTAAAATCGAAGGTGATCGAAGGCATCAGCGACATCCGGGATGAATCCGATAAAGACGGTATCCGCGTCATCATCGAACTCAAGCAGAATACCCAGGCAAACGTTGTTTTAAATCTCCTGTACAAACATACCCAGCTCGAAAGTGCGTTCGGCATTATCAATCTCGCGATCGTTGACAAGAAACCAAAGATTCTGTCCCTGGCAGAACTTCTGCAACATTTCATCGCACACCGTGTCGATGTCGTTCGGCGCAGGTCCCAATTTGATCTGCGTAAAGCCGAGGAACGCATGCACATCCTCTCGGGACTTTTGAAGGCCCTCGATATGATTGATGTGGTGATCGCCACCATCCGTGCTTCGCTGGAAGTTTCTGTCGCTCAGGAAGCTTTGGTCTCTAAACTTGGTTTTTCAGAAGCACAGGCCGACGCAATTCTCAAGATGCAGCTGCGTCGTCTCGCAGCCCTGGAACAGCAGAAAATTCTGGACGAGACCGCCTCGCTTCAGCTGGTCATCGATAAACTTACCTGGATCTTATCATCCGAGGAGAACATCCTCTCGGTCTTGAAAACAGAGACTACCGAGATCCGTGATGCATACGCCGATGAACGCCGGACCCAGATCGATTACACGGCAAACACCGACTTCAACGTGATGGATCTGAGCCCCGATGAGCAAACCCTTGTGATGCTTACAACCCAGGATTACATAAAACGCGTGCCTCTCGATCTCTACCGCCAGCAGAAACGCGGCGGCAGAGGAGTGATCGGCATGACCACGAAAGACGAGGATTCCGTGGATAAAGTCTTCATGGCGAGCACGCATGATTATCTGCTGTGTTTCACGAACAAAGGCAGAGTTTACTGGCTCCGCGTTTACGAAATCCCCGAAGGTTCACGAACCAGTAAGGGCAAGGCGATCGTCAATCTGCTGAACCTTACCGATGAGGAAGTTTCGGCGGTCATTCCGATGCGGGATTTCGATGCTGAAAAGAATCTTCTGTATGCTACGAAGAAAGGCCGTGTGGGCAAGTTCAGTCAGGATCTGTTCTCACGGCCAAGGACCGGAGGCATCATCGGCATCACGCTCCTCGACGGCGATGAGCTTGTTGATGTGGTCGTGACCGGCGGCAGTTCTGATGTCGTTCTTACGACAGCGTTTGGTCAGGCGCTCAGATTTGCTGAAGATGAGGTCAGGGCGACCGGTCGCGGCACTCAGGGCGTGATCGGGATCAGGCTGAAGTATGAGGGAGATTATGTCTGTGCTCTTACCCTTGTCGAGACCCAGTATCTGCTGATGATCACCGATAAAGGATACGGCAAGAGGACCGAGTTCGATGCATTCATGGGTCATGGACGCGGTACCCAGGGCGTAAAGTCTATCGTTGCGAACTTCGAACGCGGCAAAGTCGTCTCTTCGCTCGCGGTCTCGGATGATGATCAGGTCATCATCACGACTGCCGCAGGCGTTGTGCTGAGGACCCAGGCTTCGGATATCTCGATCCAGGGACGCGGAACACAAGGTGTTCGTGTCATCCGGGTCGACTCCGGCGATAAGGTCACGGGTGTTGCCATCGTCCCTCCCGAAGAGGATGAACCGACTCTGCCGGAAGGTGCAGACAAGGCCTGACCCTTTTCATTTTCACATTTCTTTTTTGCGTCCCGGTGTACGGCATAATTCCGGCAACTTTGCTCATGTATTCACTGAGATGTAATCCAGGTGACATCTTTAATGCATACCTCAGCCAAATAGTACATCATTCATGACCTACCTCGACCCGATAGTAATAATCATCGCCTTTGGCGCTGCATCCGTCTCGTTCTTGTGGTTAAGGGATACCCGTATCTTTGTCAGAACCGGTAAGGAGGGGTATCGAAAAGCCGCGTATCATGGTGTTCTTTACTCCGCTCTCGGCTGGTTCGGGTGTGCTCTTGCCGGATTCGGCGAAACGACATTTATGTATCTGGGTGTCGGCTGTATGCTGATCGCTTTGTATCTTCAGTCCAGACTGAAGAAAGAGGATGTATGGGTAGGAAATGAATCTGCATGGACCCGGTTCATCGGATCGGCGCCCCGTCTGGAGAGAAAATAAATATGATACAGAAACCCCGCGGAACAAGAGACTTTTTTCCGGCTGAAATGGCACAGCGCCGGTTTGTTGAACAGAAAATGCGGTCCGTCGCGGCAGGATTCGGATACGGTGAGATCGTTACGCCCATGTTCGAAGAGCAGGAACTCTTCACGATCAAGTCAGGCGAAGGGATCATCAGTGAGATGTATGCATTCGAGGATAAAGGCGGCAGAAAACTGACGCTCCGCCCTGAACTCACCTCTGCTGTTCTCCGTGCCTATGTCAACGAGGCGCAGATGGCGCCAAAACCCCTCCGCTGGTTCTATTTTGCGGAATGTTTCCGATACGAACGCCCGCAGAAGGGAAGATACCGGCAGTTCTGGCAGTTCGGCTCCGAGCTGATCGGTGCCGATTCTGCAGCTGCCGATGCTGAAGTAATAGCCCTTGCTTATGAATTACTGAAATGCAGCGGCGTCCGTTTTGTTTTGAAAGTCGGCCATCTTGCTCCGATGAAGCATCTTCTTTCAGATCTCGATGCCCCTTCGCAAAAACAGGTCATGGCAGCTCTCGATAAACGGGATATGGATCTGCTTGAAACAACACTTGCAGCTCTTGACCGTTCTGATCTTTTTGAGCCGCTGAAGGTTCTCGTGACGGCAAAAACGCTTCCGGAAATTTTAGCAGTAACGGGAGATATCCCGGAAAAAACGAGGATCGAGGAGACCTTCGGTTATCTCGAAGCACAAAACATCCCCTTTGAACAGAACTTCGGGATCGCCCGGGGTCTTGACTACTACACCGGGATGGTCTTCGAAGGATTTGCCGACAATCTCGGTGCAGAAAATCAGATCCTCGGCGGCGGGGCTTACCGTCTCGCACACCTTTTCGGCGGAAAGGATGTCCCTTCCTGCGGATTTGGCATAGGGTTCGATCGTGTCATGGTCTCTCTAGGGGAGTTCTCCCTCGAGACAAAACCGGTTGTGGCGGTCATCTGCACGCCTGAGACCCGGATCCCGGCATACAAAGCGGCGTCAGCTCTCCGCAGTGCGGGGATAACCGCGGTGATGGATCTTCTCGACAGAGGATTTGGGTCCCAGCTGTCTTCCGCGCTGAAGTCAGGGGCATCGTTTGCGGTGGTGATCGGAGAAAAGGAGGCCGCCGCCGAAACGATAACGCTCAAAGACCTTGCCACTGCCGTCCAGACTGAGATGTCAATCGACAATGCCATCGAGGTAATCCATGGTTCTTGCCGATGAGCTTGCCAAGAAACAGCGAAGCATCAGTGTAGCGGAATTTTTTGAGAAAAATAAACAGATGCTTGGTTTTGACTCCCCGACAAGGGGAATCATCACCACTATAAAAGAGGCGATCGACAACTCGCTCGATGCCTGCGAGGAAGCACAGGTCCTTCCCGACATTCTCGTTTCGGTCAGACGGGTTTCGAACGATGTGTTTCGCGTCGTCGTCGAAGATAACGGCCCGGGGATCGTTCCGGAAAAAATGCCGAGCGTTTTTGCCAAACTCTTGTACGGTTCGCGGTTCCATCAGGTCAGGCAGACCCGCGGTCAGCAGGGAATCGGCATATCTGCTGCTGTTTTGTGTGCTCAGCTCACCACCGGCAAGCCGACCATTGTAACATCCCGGACCGATGCGAAGAACAAGGCGCACACCATGTCTCTTGTCATCAAAACGGAGACAAACGAACCCGAAGTCCTTTCCCACGAAGAAGTAGACTGGATTCTTCCCCACGGAACCCGTGTCCAGCTAGAATTCAAAAGCAATATCGCGGCCAGAAAAAAACTCATCGAGTATCTGAAGTACACCTCGATCGTCAACCCTCACGCAAAATTCCGTGTCGAGATTGATGACGAGTCATTTACGTTTGAGCGCGTTTCCTCCGATGTCCCGCCGTGTCCGGTGGCTATCAAACCTCATCCGTATGGTATAGAACTCGGCGTCTTAAAACGGATGACGGCAGCTTCCGATCTGCCTCTTAAGGAGTTTCTCGTAGAAAGTTTCTCGAAGGTCGGGGAGAAAACTGCTCTTGAGATATGCAGTTCCGCAAGACTTGATCCTGCGGTAAAGGTTGCCTCGCTTGGCCTCGACTCGCTCAATCCTCTTCTCGATGCCATGCAGACGACCAAGATCCCTGCACCGTCGGCATCCCAGTGTCTCTCTCCGATCACCGATGAGCTGATCGTCAAAGGCATGGAAAAGGAGTTCGAGTTGGACTTTATTAAGGCGCGGACCCGTCCCGGAAACGTGTACGGCGGTCACTCGTTCATCGTGGAGGCGGCAATCGGCTACGGCGGAAAACTCCCCCCCGAAGGTAGTGCCATTCTTCTGCGGTTTGCAAACCGCGTTCCGCTTTTGTATCAGCAGGGGGCCTGCGCGATTACGAACGCCGTCCAGAATGTGAACTGGAAAGCCTACGGGGTTTCCCAGTCGGGACAGCCCACTGGTCCTATCCTCATTCTTGTCCATGTGGCGGCGACAAGCGTTCCGTTCACAAGTGAATCCAAAGATGCTATCGCGGCGATTCCCGAGATCGAACGTGAGATCACGCTTGCCCTGCAGGAACTCGGGCGTGATCTGAAAATGTTTCTCTCCCGCCGTGACAGAAACAAACTGCAGGATGACCGGGCGCGTGCGATATGTTCCGTGATCCCCTTGATCGCTGAAAAAGTCGGCGAGATCGTTGAACTTCCCGTGCCGGATACGTCCCTCATCGAAGGAAGAATTATGCGGCGCGTGGTCCTCAAGAAAAGTTCTGCCGGCGGTAAAGTTATGATCCATATCGACAACTATACAACAAAACCCCAGGGGATCTCGCTGTACGATATATCCGGCGACGCTGCGGGTGATGCAAATATCCCCCCCGCGTTTGTTTCCGAAATGGACGGCGATTACACAAAAATCTGGAAGTTTGCTCTTGCCTCGGGCGAAACATTCGAGGTGACCTATACCGGTCTTGGCGGCGGGATGATCGAGATGCAGGGTGTTTCGGAAAACCTCAAAGTGGTGGTGGATCTCGATGTCTGACCCGAGTGAAAGAGATAAAGCGACAAAAAAACGCCTGATGGAGATTGCCAAAGTCTGGTACGACCAGATTACGGGCGGCGAAGTTCCTTCGATCACACTTCCTACGAGAACAAAGTACAACATCGAGTATGATGACGAGTCGGAAGTTTGGAAGTACGGCGATAAAGAGTCCGTCAGAAATGCAGGCACCGCGAAGTCCGCCACTCATATGCTTAAGATGGCATATGTCATCTGGTTCATCAAAACCCAGCTGCAGGAAAACCGCTCTTCGACATTAAGAGAAATGTATTACATCTCGGAGGGCTGGAAACAGGCGAAGTTCGGCGCTCAGAACGAGAGCAACTATCTGATCGAGGATCTGGAGATCATCACCGCTCTCCAGAGGGAGTTTTTCCATATGCGTCCGGAAGAGGACGGGGCCTCGATATTTGGTCCGATCCGCGTCAGGGAAAATACCCGGCGTGGTATGAAAGAGATTCACTGTCAGGATGATGTGGGAGAAGCCGGATACAATATTCCGAATAATGTGGAGAGTGTCGAGCTTGTGGATCATGATGCTTCCTGCGTTATCGCTATAGAAACCGGCGGTATGTTCTCCCGTCTGCAGGAGAACGGTTTTGATGAAGAGTACAATGCCGTTCTTCTTCACCTGAAGGGTCAGCCGGCCCGGGCAACGCGGCGCATGCTGAAACGCATGAATGAGGAGCTGGGAATCCCCGTCGTCGTTTTCACGGACGGAGATCCCTGGTCCTACCGCATTTATGCCTCGGTCGCCTATGGTTCTATCAAGGCTGCTCACATGTCCGAACGTCTGGCTACGCCATCTGCCCAGTTCATCGGGGTAAAACCGTCAGATATCCAGCAATACAATCTGCCTGCCGATAAACTCACGGAGCAGGATGTTTCTGCGCTGAAAGCGGAACTCACTGATCCGAGGTTTGCAACAGACTTCTGGAAAAAAGAGATCAATCTTCAGCTGGAGATGAATCTCAAGTCTGAACAGCAGGCATTTGCAAGCCGCGGTCTTGATTTCGTTACCAAGGAGTATCTTCCCTCGATGCTTTCCGAGATAGGTGTTTTAAAGCGCTAATGAACATCTCCAAGATTTCCCTCTACCTGGGAGCTTTTGCGACCATGGCTCTCTCGAATGCCGTTGTCCCGATTCTGGCACTGATCACTTCGGATGCTGCGGTTCAGGGAGCCATCTACTCTGCCTATTTTTTAGGCGCGTTTTTCATGGTATTTCCTGCTGGATGGATATCCGATAAAATCGGGCGAGCTCCGCTCATAAAGATTGGTCTGGCGGGAACATTTGCTTCCGGTCTTCTTATCTGGTATTTTACGGGCGATCCTCTATTGACCGTCGGCTTCAGATTCCTGGAGGGTTTGTTTACCGGCATGTTCGTATCATCGGCCCTCTCCTTTGTCAATTCGCAGCCTGAGCATACAAAACTCTCCGGTATGTATCTTGCACTGATGAATGTGGGTATGGTGGCTGGTCTTGTCATCCCCGGTATCTTATCGGTCATCCATCCATATGCCGGCGTTCTCGTGTTCAGCGTTCTCACCGGATTCGCATTTCTTGCAGGTATATTCTTCCGTGAAGGATCCGGTTTTATCTCAGTAAGGCTACCTGTTCGAATGATCTTTTCGATCGCGCTCTATCACAAGTGGCTCTGGGCGGCTCTGTTTATTTTCACGGGCGCGACCGGTGTTGTTATAAGCATGTATCCAGAGATGTCCGGGTATTCTGCAGAAATTTCCGGAGTCGTGACTGCGCTGATGAGTGTTTCTACTGCCGTCTGCGTTTATGCTGTATCACGGGTATCTCTTTTGGATTCTCTGGGATTTCTCCGGCGTTCGGCATTCATCCTCACCATCTCGGTACCTCTGGTTTTCTTTACGCCGATCGGCATGATCCTTGTCGGTGCCGTTTTTGGCGTAATCTCGGTCGCGGTTTTGAATTATATCGCGGGCACTCCTCATCCCCAGGGCATGATGAATGGTCTTTTAATAACGATGCAGTATGCCGGGATGGCGGTATTGCCGTTTATTACCGGTCTGATCGTTATTCCCATGGGATATCTGGGTGTATTCATTCTTGTCGGAGCGTGCGTGCTGCTCGGCGGACTCATTGTCGTCCGCTGCCCGTGTTATGCTCCTGCAGTAAAAAAAGGGTAATTGAGTTTACTTGTGTTTTCTTCTTGGGCGATACTGGTGTTTGGGAACCATCCCGTCTGTCAGTTGGGCGGCAGGTTCGGCAATCCTGTCTTTGAGAGGAGTATTGCAGTATTCTAGGGCGGTAAGTGCCCGTTCCGCTCCGATCGCCGGTTTGGTGGCCTCGAGCCATAAATAGAATCCAACCCTTGACGGAGTGGGGCGTTCGTATTTGAATCCGCCCGTCTTTGCCTGAACCATTTTCAGATATGTCCGCTGTTTTTTCGGTTTGAGATAAATCACGGGAGACATCTCGGGAAAATCGACGGCGAGAATCACTCTGGTATAGTTTTCCTGAAGAGATTCGGCATCGAGAACCTCCGATTTGACCCGAAGACCGTAATTTGCAACCAATGCTTTGATCGCCGAAGGATACAGACCTCCGCAGATTACTTTTTTTACGAGTGGGGAGACGGATGGGTCCGAGAAGTACTGATCCGGCGTCATATTGTGATCCATCGCAAAAAAAAGTTTGGTGAGTGCGTCGTCGTGAAGTTTTTTGTAATCGAAGTCCCGTATTTTTAATGTCTCACTAGGGATGAGTAGCGGATTTTTTTCCGGCTGTTTTTGGAACGATGTTATCCGAAGACCTTTGAGACAGGATTTCATGACTTCGCATTCATGAGTTCCTATGTATACATTGTCGGGATCGGCGACGAGCCTTCTCACGACCTGTGTTCCGGAGATGTCGACGGAGGAGAAAAGCATGAATCCCACATGTTCCTGATTGAACATGTAGCCGAACAGTTTTTTCTTATAAATGATCTCAGCTTCGAGGTCCTTAAGATCGGCTGGACTGGTCACGATCTCGCTGAAGACGACCTGCTTATCTTTATCGAAGAGGAGGAGATCCACCTCTGCCAGATCCTGTCCGTTGCCTCTGACTCTGATATCCCCTTTTTCCGCCGAGTATATTCCGTTTACGCCGAGTCTGATTTTTTCCCGGTGTTTTGGGACGTCGGCTCCCTTTCTTACAATTTTTTTGATGGTGTCGGTTTTTTCCGCGATCCTGATGAGCTGCTCGTATATGAGATTTTCAAACCAGTATCCTTCGGCGGTCCGCATCAGCATGATATCGTCCGAGAAGAGATTTTTGCGTTCGGCCGGACGCATGTGACGCAAAGCTCTTACGGCGATTGCCCGGTCGGGCTTGTAGTGGCTAAACTGCTCACTAATCCATGAGAGCATTACAACTCTCCGCTTGTTTGTTTCATAAGTTATTTTATGCGAGGACGAGTATCCTTCGCGTGAGACTTTTATGCACCCTCTGTTCGTAGTAACCAACGATTTCAAAGAGATCTTTTGCCAGAGGTCTGATGTCTTTATGAGTCACGATGACTGCCCTGCCTCCCCGTTTTAGAACACGCCTGATTTCCTTGAGAGATTCCGTGTACAAGGTATCGATGCTTTCGGCTCCAATGGTAGTCGACTGACCATACGGAAGGTCGGTTGCGATCGCGTCGAACGCTTCATCAGGATACGGCATCTTTGTTGCATCGGCCCGGATACAGGCTCCATTTGGAAGATTCTGCCTGCATCCGATAAGCATTTCGGGGTCGTAATCGCTTCCTACGGCTTCAATACCCATCATTTCACATTCAAGGAGCATGCCTCCGGTTCCGCAGAATGGGTCGCATAATCTCTCTCCCGGCTCGACATGGGTCAGATTGACCATGGTTCGTGCCATAAGTGGCATCATGACGCCCGGATGGAAGAATGCCCGTCTCTGAGGGTTTCGATAGGCGTAAGACCCGCGGTCTATAGTGTGCAGGACTTCTCCAAAGAAGCATTTGCCGTTGGTAAAGACGGCACGGTATTCTACATCGGGAGTGTTCAGGTCAACAGTCCCGTGAATTTTGTGTCCCATCATGCGCTCGAGTTCCAGTTGGGATGCATTGACGGCGACAGGATGAATCTTTCTTACCCGACAGCAGAATCTGCCCGGGGCTGTGAGCGCGAGAGAGTCGAGGAGCCTTTCCAAGTCTTCCTTTGACGCATCGCATTCTCCAAGGAGACGCATAACTACATGCGTCTGTGCGAGCCGTGTCGTTCTGTCCGGATCATCTACGTCGGCTATGGCAATGCCATTCTCCGTACGGGTAACTTTACCCGCACAGGAGATCTCGGCAGCCGCCAGAGGCTGGTTCTCTCCGGAGAGTTCAAACAACAGGTTCATCCGCTATATACATGTGCCGTCTGGCTAATAATATCTGTGGGCTCAGCAGGAATCTGTACATTGTCCGGATGGATGGTGAGTCTGCGATCATAGAATCTCTTTTCGTTTGATGTACCAGATTTTTGCACATTTTTCCGGATGATACCTGAGTTTAGCCGCGCGAAGTCCGGGAACATCCATGTCGGACTCGCGGTTTATCCAGCTGTATTTCCCTAAAAGTGATTTGGCGGTTTCCTGATTGATGACTTTATAGATACCTTTGTACTGCGAGAGGCCTTTCTCAAAATGGATGACGGCAGTCTCATTATTCATCTCCCCCCAGATGGCGACAGCCCCTATTTTGTTTTTGGGATGGATGCGAACGATCAGTCCTTCACATTCGAGTTCATCCCATTTGTTCAATGCGGCGTGTGCAGCTCCCACTTCTTCGCTGAGGACAGTGTTCATATCGGTGTTTTTGGCGTCGCTCCATTTATCGAGCATCTCATGAATCTCGGGGATGCTTTCCGGGGTGACTGGATCAACGGTGTACTGATATTTGGTATTGAAGCGGTTGATCTGTTTGCGGATGTTGAGATATTTTTGTCCGGCAAGTTCTGCAATTTCTTTTGTTCTGTAATAATAATCGCTGCAGCCGCGTGATTCATACACCGGCGTTTCGGGATGATACAGTTTCATGTAAGGGAGATATCTGTCTTCATAAAAGGTAACGGCACAGTCACCTGTGTGTTTTTTGGCGAACTTCAGGAGTTCTTCGAATAATGCCGGGTCGAATTCGCCGATGGGTGCATGGCATGTAAATTTTCCGTTGGTTGTGTTGGAAAGAATCAGGTGATCATTTATCACAGCATATTCGCAAGGGGAGTAATGTTCCCAGCAAAAGAGGGTGAGAAAGTTGTGTTCCGAGTGATACTGCGGAAATCGCTGGAAGTAGTCGTCTATCGGAGGTTTGTCGGCGAGCGTTATTTTTTTGAAATCACTTTTTTTCATTTTCAAAGAGCATAGGTGTGTAGTTTTTCATTTCAGAGAAGCCTGCCCTGAGGTAGATCGATTCTTTTTGGGGTGCGGAGATGAGTCCGATCCAGGTAAGCCCATGCGCTGATCCCAGGCGTCGAAGCGTTGCTGCTATGCGCTCTCCAATCCCCCGGCCTCGATATTCGGGAAAGACAACCACGTCCTGAATGTACCCGTCCGCCGTTCCGTCGGCGATAATACGCCCCATCCCAACAGCGTGATTCTGCATGTCGTGGGCAATTATGAAGATGAAGCTTCCCTGCAGTATCTGCGCGATGCGGTCGGTGCTCCATCCCATATCCCACCATCCGCCGGTTCGATAAAGATCGACGATTTCGGTTGTGTTCCATGAACAGACTTCGCTAAGGGTTATTTCATCATTTGGCACGGGTATGTTTTCCTCGGTTTTATTCTTCTTAGTTTCTTCTGCGTGGTTCAAGATAATGATATTTCTGGTCTTGTTATAATTTTCATTCCGGTTGGATTATATGCCTCATTACCTAACATTATTACCTCACAAGTCAACCGATCTGCGAGCGACACATTCCGGGAAACCTTCCCGAGAACCGCC
>NIZU01000105.1 GCA_003315675.1 Methanocorpusculum sp. MCE | reverse complement strand
TGGAGTTCGAGGTCGCGGACCCGTTCCATGAGGTCGGCATAGTCGCGTTCGAGTTCTTCGAGGCGTTTTTCCATGTTTTCCTGGGATGTCATGTATAGGAGATTGGCTACATCCATACCCCCTCACCCCCCCCAAAAAAAGAAGAATACCCATTATTCCTTGACGTTTTTTTTTTAAATTTACACTCTGTTTTGAATCGTTTTCACCTGATAGATATTATAACAAAATGCAGCCAGCATATTTTTCACTCGTACTCTTTGCAGCGTTGTTACCTTTACCAACCCTGCATGAAAAACATTTTTGATCACTACATAGGGTCTCTCGCCCTTTGATCTCTTCCTACTTATTCGCAGATTTCTCAGTTTATCTCGTATGCCAATGGGATGCCCTCTCGCTCCCCTTTTCATTGTGGCACTATATCCCTTGCATTTTGCTCCCTGATATCCCCGATCCCGATAGACCACTTCTCCTTTTTCTGAGAGGTCCACCTGACTATCATGAACATTTGCCGTGGTGGTTTCAATGCGTCGAATAAGATCGTGCGTCGTATCCATGATGGTATGAAGTTTATAGCCATAGTGCATTTTGCCGTTCTTGGACATGATTTTTCCATCTTTATCCCGTCGTGTTTTTGCCTGATCTCCTCGCGGCGTGTCTTTCTTACAATGACCGGGTTCAGCATACACAAACGTTGCATCCTGAATCATACCTTGTTCAATTTTCAGACCTTTCAGGTCAAGTTGTCTCTGAAACTCCTGCCAGACCACTGTATCAACGCCTGATTCGGACATGCGCTCCCGAAATAACCAGATCGTTGAATTGTCGGGTATTTTGTCAGGACAGCCAAGAGTTCGCAAGATCGAATCTTGCTCACCGTTTCGGGCTAACGCCCTCACTTACCATGCCAAAAAGAAAGACGATCATAAATTTCACGTTCAACGGCGAGATCAGACAGATTATACCAGACTTCCAGAAGCTGAATCTTGAACATAAGTATGACATCGACATTGGGATGACCGCCCTTGCCGGATTTATTTGCATACATGGATTCAAGAAGAGGGCGAAACACATCCCAATCAAGTGTTTTACCAACGTCGGAGAGACGGTCGCCAAGTTTTTCATAACGTTCGTGATATGCCTGGTTGAGACCAAAGCTGCTGAAAGTCCCCATACATACTACTCAACGTACGAAAAGAAAGTACTTTCTGTCAAAAAAAAGGTTGTTAGAAATTCTCTCATTTTTTTCTTTTTCAGAATACTTAGTCAGAGTTTTGCCCGCTCTCCCCGCCCTCTCGCAAATGTCTCAAAAAAGGAGCCTGACTTTTAGGCATTATTCATTGTTTGCACTTGGATTATCGCGATCGTCAATCCCCCGACAAACGTCTTAATTTATTTGCACGTTCAATATTAATGCGATGTACGCAAAACGGCTTGACAATTTACCTCCGTATCTTTTTGCCCAGATAGATGCATTGAAGGCACAGAAGCGTGCCGAGGGTGTTGATTTGATCGATCTTGGTGTGGGGGACTCGGATTTACCGACGCCGAAGCATATTGTTGATGCGTTATGTGAAGCCGCCAGGGATTCTGCAACACATCATTATCCAGACTACTTAGGAATGCTCGAGTACAGGCAGGCGGTCGCCGCCTGGTATGACAGACGTTTCGGCGTGAAGCTCGACCCGAAAAAAGAGGTCCTTGCCTTGATCGGATCCAAAGAGGGGATTGCCCACATCCCCGAGGCATTCGTCAATCCCGGGGATTACGTCCTCGTATCCGACCCAGGATATCCGGTTTACAAAACCTCTACGCTCTTTGCCGAGGGAAAATGCCACCCGATGCCGCTTCTCGAGAAGAACAACTTCCTTCCGGACTACTCCGCTATTCCAAAGGATGTTCTGAAAAATGCAAAACTCATGTTCATCGGCTACCCGAACAACCCGACAGGTGCGGTTGTCTCCATAGATTTCTTCGAAGAGACCGTTGATTTCGCGAAAGACAACGACATCATCGTCGTTCACGACAACGCCTACTCGGAGATCTCCTTCGACGGCTACAAAGCCCCATCCTTCCTCGAGGCAAAAGGCGCCATGGACGTCGGACTTGAGACCCACTCGCTTTCCAAAACCTACAACATGACCGGCTGGCGTATCGGCATGTGTGTTGGAAATGCAGGACTTATCGAATCATTCGGCAGAGTCAAGACCAACATCGACTCGGGCGTATTCGATGCAATCCAGCGTGCATCGATCGTTGCTCTGACAGGCCCCCAGGACTGTATCGATCAGGCATGTGCCGTGTACAAGGAACGCCGCGACGCACTCGTATCCGGTCTTCGGTCGCTCGGTTTCGAGGTAACGTCCCCGAAAGCATCCTTCTACGTATGGATGAAGGTGCCCGACTCGGTAGCGTTCGTTGCAAAAATGATCAATGAAGCAGGAATCGTCGTAACCCTCGGAACCGGCTTCGGCGCATCCGGAGCAGGATACATCCGCTTTGCCATGACCCGTCCCGTCGACAGAATCAATGAAGCAATTGACCGCATGAACAAATGCGGCATCAGAGGATAACATGCACCTTCCAGAGTCTCTCTCGGTGAGCGGCGGTCACCTTTTCTGCGGGGGCGCAGACTGCGTCTCTCTTGCGGAAAAGTTCGGGACCCCGCTGTACGTCACGAACGAAAATCACGTGACCGGAAACTTCAGACGCTATGAGGCGGCACTGAAGAAGTACACAGACAACGTCCAGCTTCTCTACGCCGCAAAGGCAAACGAAAATCCCGTGATCATCCAGTCGCTTGCACGCGAAGGGGCCGGCGCAGATATCTTCTCGCTCGGCGAGATGCGTACCGCCCTTGAAGCAGGGATTCCTGCAGGGATCCTGCTCTTTAACGGCAGTTCGAAGACCGAAGCCGATCTTCGCGCAGCGATCGAAAAAGACATCATGATTTCGGTCGACTCGGTCGACGAGCTTCGTCAGATCGATGCGATCTCAAAAGAGCTCAAAAAGACCGTCAAGATCGGATTCCGTGTCAATCCCGAGATCATTGTCCCGACGCACCCGAAGATCGCCACCGGTATCAAAAACAGTAAGTTCGGCATCCCTGCCGAGATGATTCTGGAAGCATACCGCGAAGCCCTCTCCCTGGAGTATGTGATCCCTGTCGGCATGCACTGTCACATAGGTTCCCAGATCCTCGAAGTCGAACCTTTCGCAATCGCCTGCGGCGTCATCATGAAAGTGGCCGGCGAGGTCACGAAGATCGGCGTCAAACTCGAGTTTATCGACTTCGGCGGAGGACTCGGCATCCCGTATCACCGCGAAGGAACTGTTGACAAAGCCCCAACCCCCGAGGAGTATGCGGCCGCCGTTATGCCGGTATTCCTTGAAGGATGCAAAAAGGCCGGCATCTCACCCGCATTCTGGGTCGAGCCCGGCAGATGGATGGTCGGCGAGTCGGCGATCCTCTTAACCCGCGTCAACTCCGTGAAAAAGGTCCACAAGACCTTTGTAAACGTCGATGCCGGGTTCAATCTCCTGATCCGTCAGGCGATGTACGACTCCTGGCACGAGGTCGTCGTAGCAAACAAAGCGGACAAGCCCGCAGATGGGACCTACACGATCACCGGCCCCATCTGTGAAACCGGAGATATCTTTGCAGCCGACCGGGCGCTCCCGTCAGTCGCTGCCGGCGATCTTATCGCGGTTTTGGATGCAGGAGCATACGGTTATTCGATGTCATCCCAGTACAACTCCCGTCCCCGGTGTCCCGAGGTTTTAGTGAACGGCGACAAAGCAGAACTTATGCGCCGGGCCGAGACTTACGAGGAAATGACCAGCTGCGTCGTCACCCCTTCCTGGCACAGAAAATAACAATGCATTACGCGCTCGTCTCTGATCTGCTCAGCAAGGAAGCATTCGATGAGCGTGTGGACCAAAAATCCGCCTCTCTTGGCGGGCTGGTGGACGAGGTCACGGCCGCGATGATGGTCGTGGACGAGCTTGGACGAAGCCATATAAAAATTGGCGAGATTCCAACGGCCAAAACCTCCATCGTCTCTTTTTTCGGGAAAATTCTTGAAATCAAACCGCCGCGTGAGTTTACCCGTGAAGGAGAACCTCCCGGACTCGTTGCATCGATCATTCTCGGCGACCCCACAGGAACGGTGACTCTGAGTCTCTGGGATGAACGGGCAGAGGCGGCATCTGAACTGGAGGTCGGGTCAGTGATCGAGGTGATCGCCAAACCACGCCCCGGAAAGAAAGAGGCGGCCTGTCTTGCTCTTCGGGAAAGTCAGGTGACGATCGTCGAGACGAAGAAACCGCCCAAGTCAGAAGTGATGGCCGCTCCGCTTACCGTCAAGATCCTTGCCGCTTTCGAGATGAAGGAGATCGTCCGTCGTGACGGGACATCCTCGTTTCTGCAGGAGTTTATTATAGGGGACGCTTCCGGGACTGCACGGCTGGTCAGCTGGGCCCCGGAACTGTTTGCCGATGTGGATACCGGGTCCTGCGTCTCGATCTCCGGCGTGCAGAGAAAAGAAGATGAGGGCATCGTTGAGTATGTTGTCTCCGACTCGGCCGAGATCCGCATCCTCTCTGATGAGATCGAGGTCCTCACCCGGGATGCGTCCGAAGTGAGCGAAGGACCAAACCCGGTTGTCACCGGTGTCGTGACATCAGTCTCCGATGTCAGGTCCTTCATCACCCGCCGCGGAACAGAATCGCGTGTCAGAAATATTACCATACGCGGCTCTTCTGCCGGCAGTGTTAATGCGGCTGTATGGGGTGATGCTGCGGACACCCTCTTTTTGCTGGGGGATTTGGTGCAGGTGATCAACGCCGCTGCCAAACTGAATCGTTACGTGGAGCTGGAGCTTTCCGTTGGCCGCGGTTCGATGATTCAAACCGTCACCCCCCCCGGGGAGAATATTTCGGTAACCGGCATGGTGATTTTGCGGCCCGAAGGCCTTTCACTCGATGACGGCAACGAGGTCTGGATACTTCTTGGCGATCAGGTTCCTGAACCCGGCATGATTGCGGTAGTAGACGGCGTTTCGCAAAACGGAAGGATCAAGGTGACGAATAGTAATGTTCAGACCACGGATCCCGCTCCGCTTGTTTTGCGGCTTTCACCTCTATTATAATCCAAGTTTGTCGGTGATCTTTCGTTTGGCGTATTCGCCGAACGCCTTTTTGCATTCCGGCGATCGGATAAAATCATACACGAGCTGGTCAATGATTGGTTTAACGAGGGGGTTGCCTGCGATATCACCAGCCATGTCAAGGAGGGCATTTTTGTATTCTTCATTGTTTTTTTCGGCCATACCGATAGATGGGTCAAAGACGGGTATAAGGATATCGGAGCAGTGCGCAAAGCGATGAAAAAATACCAAAATAAAACGGCATCTCTCTGAGTGAGATGTGGGTTTATGCGCGTTGGCATGGCATTATCGCACCGCGCGGTTAGGGGTTTATATGGCTCTGTGCCGATGTATTAGTATATCTGAAAAAACAGGAGAACAAGAAGATATGACTGCACTTGATATTGAAGAAATCCCGGGAGTAGGACCGGCAACCGCCGACCGGCTGCGTGACGCCGGCTACATCACGGTCGAAAGCATCGCGACGGCAACGCCAGTGGATCTCGCAGAAGCTGCCGAGCTTGGCGAGTCCACAACGAAAAAGATCATCAAAGCAGCCCGCGAGATGGCCGACATCGGCGGATTTAAAACCGGGACCGATATCCTCGCCAGGAGACAGGATGTTCTCAAACTCAAAACCCTTGTCCCGGAGATAGATGAACTGTTCGGCGGAGGTCTTGAGACCCAGGCAATTACCGAACTCTACGGGGAATTCGGTTCTGGAAAATCCCAGATCGCTCATCAGCTTGCAATCAACTGCCAGCTCCCGCGGGAGCTTGGAGGACTCGGCGGCAGCTGCCTGTACATCGACACGGAAAATACCTTCCGCCCCGAGCGTATCGAGCAGATGGCCGAAGGTCTGGAACTCGCCGACCTTCCGGAAGGATACACCATTCCCACGCCTGACGAGTTCCTCGCAAATATCCACGTGGCACGCGCCCACTCATCGGATCACCAGATGCTCCTGATCGACGCTGCCAGAGAACTGTCCAACGAACTTACAGCATCGGGCCTCCCGGTCAAACTCGTCATCATCGATTCCCTGACAAGTCTCTTCCGTTCGGAATATGCCGGACGCGGAACGTTAGCCGGCAGGCAGCAGAAACTTAATCGGCACATGCACGATCTCTTCAAGCTGGTCGATGATCTGAATGCGGTCGCTTTAGTGACAAATCAGGTCATGGCAAACCCCGGTCTTCTCTTCGGGGACCCGACCAAACCGATCGGCGGAAACATCGTCGGCCACACGGCAACCTACCGTGTCTATCTCAGAAAGAGCAAAGCCGGCAAACGTATCGCAAGACTCGTGGACAGTCCCAACCTCCCCGAAGGCGAAGCGACATTCATGGTCGAAACCGCAGGTATCAAACCCTGCTGACCCCAATACTATTTTTAATCATGCCCAGGGCCTTTATCACAGATATCGACGGCACGTTAACGGATGACCGCCGCAGATTATCAACGGACGTTGTCGAAGAGATGCGGAGACTTCTTGATAACGGTATCCCGATCATACTTGCGTCGGGCAACACGCTCTGTTTTCTGGATGCTTTTTCCCACATGATCGGAACGGATGGTACCATCATCGCTGAAAACGGGGGCGTGTACCGTCTTGGTTACCTCGGCAAAAAGCAGGTTTCCGGAAACCAGGAGCTCTGCCTTGCGGCATATCAGAAAGTTGTGGACGAACTTCAGCCGAAAGGAGATGCCCTTCGTCTTTTCAGCAACAGATACCGTGATTCCGACATCGCATTTTCCCGGGATGCGCCAACGGAAACCGTCACAGAGATCCTCAAAGACATGCCGGTCGTTGTCATCGATACGGGATTTGCCATCCACCTTCAGGTCCCGGGAATAACCAAGGGTGCAGCCTTCGAAAAACTGGCGGAACAGATGGGGCTTACGCCTTCGGATTTTCTGGTTGCCGGAGACTCCGTCAACGACGTATCGATGCTGAAACTCGGCGGGATTTCCGTAGCTCCGGCAAATGCCTCTCCCGAGGCAAAAAAAGCAGCCGGCCATGTTATGGAAAAATCATACGGTGAAGGTACGGCCCAGGCTCTGCGTACATACTTTTAAAAAAGGAGTGAGGGGTTAAACGTTTTCAGCGAAGCATATACCTGTCGACCACAATAAAGTCCGTGATATCCTTCACGGCTTCAAACGGCAGGGTAATTGCATCGTTTTCAAGTTTATAACCGGTAGTATCAAAACCAGCGTCGGGGCGGATTACAAGCGCCCTCAGCTGCCCGGTCGGCGCATCGAAGGTAACGTTTTTGATCTGTCCGATGATCTTGCCATCGGTGCTCATCACGCGCTTTCGCCGGATATTATGGGTAAACTGCTCACTCTGCATGATTAATCAGCTTTAAAGTTTGACAAGCTAGTATTTATCCGTTTGTATAAGTCCTGCATTTATAATGAGGGGAACACCTGGATGATATCCGAATGCGTGAGAATGCCGATCGGCATTTCATCCTCGGTAACGATCACCCTTCCAACATGCTGTTCCTTGAACTGCTTGATTACTTCATACAGCCGCATGTCTCCGGGCATCGTTATGACTCTCGTGACCATCACATCGGCCACAAGGGAAGTCGTCGGCATCTCCCGGTCCAGTGCCGAAACGATATCGGTCATCGTCAGGATTCCAAGCAGGGTCCCGTTTTCAACAACCGGAGCTCCGTGGATCTTTCTCTGGAGAAACGTTTTCATCGCATACGCCAATGTCATATCCGGTTCAAGCGAGATCAGTGGGGAATTCATATATTCACGGATCTGTTTTTTCGGCAGCGAGGTCATCTCCGATGTCGAAATCAATAGAGCACTGTTGATCTCATCCTTTCCGAAAACTTCGCCTTTGATGAGCAGTTTGTTCACCGGGGTCGGGCCGATGGTTATCTTGTCGCCGACCTCAAACGATCTCACATTTCCGATGATCTTGATCAGAGCATGACACAGATCAGCATGGGTGAGTGTAGTGAAGGCGATCTCATTTACGCGCACACCCTCGACCCTCTCGCCGTTCTTCTGAATGATTACCTCACTCTCCGAGTAATCCGTTGAAATATTCAGTTCCGAATAGGCACGTGCAGTCGGCTGGTATCCGCCTTTGGGACCAGGAATTCCGTCTACGAGTCCGAGCACTTTGAGAGCCAGCATCTGGTTTCTGACCGTTCCGGGATTCCTTCGAATGATATCTGCAATGACCTCGCTCTTGATTGGATGCGAATATTGATGATAATGCGAGATAAGAGTAATAAGGATATCTTTTTGAATTAGTGATAAATCCATACTCACTGATTCTTTCTGATTGCTATAGTAATAAACCAAATGGATTGGATGAAAAATGTACTTCGATAAAATCCCGACCGTTCCAACAGCAGACGAACTGCTCGACCGCAGTTTCCGTCGTGCTTCGAGAAAAATGCGGGAAAAAACAAATAAACGTCATGCAAACGAGGACTTTGTCCGGGCGATCACCCAGGCAGCGCATGACAAACTGGTGGTAATTATCCAGAGTTTTCCCGAGTTTGAAGAGCTGCCGCCGTTTTACCGGGACCTTTGCGATATTTTGTTCGGGATGGATGCCCTGAAGAAAAATCTGGGTATGGTGGGCTGGGCCGCAAAGAATGTGCGTGATGTGGGGGCAGGCATCTCTAAAGGGATGCGCTGGACCGACACGCAGATCGAAAGAAAACGCGCAGTTGCACGCATTGCCTCGATCGTTCACCGGGCGGACGATTCTCTCCGATATCTCAACGACGTCAGAAACGTTCTTCGAAAACTCCCCGTGATCAGTACTGATGAGTTTACGATCGTCGTCGCCGGGTATCCGAACGTGGGCAAATCCTCCTTCATCCGCCTGGTCTCCAGCGGAGAACCGGAGGTTGCCTCCTATCCCTTTACGACCAAAGGCGTCGTCGTCGGACACCGAAACGCCGAGCGGAGAAGAAAGATCCAGTTCATCGACACCCCGGGCCTTCTGGACAGGAAGGAAGAGGAACGAAACGCAATTGAAAAACAGGCACTCAATGCTCTTGTCTACGTTGCCGATCTGGTTCTGTTCGTTATCGACGCCAGCGAAAACTGCGGATATTCACTCGAGGCTCAGATGAAACTCCGTGAGGAGATCGGGGGAATCATTTCGGTACCGATGATCTCCGTCGTAAATAAATCGGATGTAAAAAGCGTGGACGGATTTTTCAACATGTCCACCGTATCGGGCGAAGGCGTCGAGGAAGTCCTTGCCGAGCTTCTCCGTCTCCGCGAGGAGTTAAAAGTGGAAGAGTCCGTCGATATTCGTGCCGAACTCCCTCAGCCGGAAATGCGGCGCCGCGGGGGAAGACAGGAATCGGAAACCGATTTCTGATCCGGTAAACTTTTTTTTATATAGGAGTTACGCGGTGTCATTCCCAATCCAATTTGGGAAGGGTAGTACTGGGTGTGGACACATGAGATAAAACCAACCGCGAATCGGCGCGAATCCGCCCTTCGGGCGAGGCGAATCGGATTTGCTGATCCTCACTCTCGCTCGTCGTGTCTTTCAGCCACGACGGCTCGTCCCTTCATCGGGACCGTTCGGGCAAATCCTGTCGGTGCCCCGGCACCTCCTGAAGGAAATATTTAGGGAGTATTTTTAATGAAAAATGGGGGGAGAAATTACTATCGGGAGCCGCTGGGGCGGCGAAAGGATTTGCCCGAACGATCCCGATGAGGGATGAGCAAGACAGCGAAGCTGTATTGCGAAAGTGAGGAATAGCAAATCCGATTCTTCTCGCCCGAAGGGCGGATTCGCGCCGATTCGCGGTTGGTTATTTTTATGTTTCCACACCCAAAAAACTCCTTTACGAATTAGAGTTACACAAACACCGCGTAAGTCCTATTTATAAAAAAAGGGTTAATCTATTTTGTATTCGCCGTGCTTTCTCCAGAGATACCATAACCTCTGGAATGCGGAAAGGTTCGTGCAGACGGCAACGAGAATTACAGCGATCCATATCTGACCGATAACGCCGAAGAAAACCAGAGCGATCATCGTCTCGGGCCTGCCGAAAAATCCGATTCCTTCGAGGGGATCCGAGATCTTTCCATCCTCCTTGCAGGTGTAGCCGATCTCCGCATACGTCACCGGTTTTACGAACGTGTTCATGATCGACCCGATCACGGCAAGGCCGGCGATCAGCATATCCGCAGTCGGAGCAAAACCCGTAAACTGGGAGATGATCGGAACTCCTGAAAGACCAATTGCGAGAAGCACGATCCCGTCCACGTATTTATCGACGATCCAGTCGCTGATCGCCCCGAAATCACTCTTCTTTTTGGTTATTCGTGCGACCGATCCATCCGTCAGATCCAGAATTCCCGAGATAAGCAGAAGAACGCTCCCGACAATAAACGACTGGCAAAAATAGCAGACCGCAGCGCCGATCCCGAAAAAAAGGGAAAGAAGTGTAATCTGGTTGGGACTCATTCCTGTTTTGACGAATACCTTGACAATCGGGTCGAGCCATCCCGTGAGTTTGTATCTGAGCGATGTAATATTCATGGATATAGAGGTAAAATCATTTATCGGTGCGTGCTAAATATCTATACATCGTCAAGCTATATGAATCAGAAGGAAACTTTCATGGAGACATTACAAAAACCACACGTGTTGATGATTTCGGAGATCACGGCAGACGGGAAACTCACTCTTGGCAAAGGCGTTTCCAGTAAAATACTCATGAAACATATGTCCCATGAAGCCGAGATTCTCCTCCACGAAACCCGTGCCGAGTATGACGCCATAATGGTTGGCTCGTCAACGATTCGGATCGACAACTCCTTTCTGACGGTGCGAATGGTCGAGGGGGAGAACCCTCTCCGCGTCATCCCAAACAGTCTTGCCGATCTGCCGCTTGAAGCAAACGTCTTCGACACAACAAAAGCAAGGACCGTTCTTGCCGTTTCTGCAAAGGCGCCAAAAGACCGGATCGATGCTTTCACCGCCCGCGGGGTTGGCGTGGTCGTCTGCGGCGAAGACCGGGTGGATTTCCCTCTGCTTATGGATATTCTCTCATCCAAATACCATATACACAAACTTATCATCGAAGGAGGACCGACCCTCAACTGGCACATGCTTCATCACGGACTCGTGGACGAGATCAGACTCATCCATATGCCGTTCATCGCCGGCGGAAGCGACACGCCTTCCTTAGTCGGCGGGATGCCGCTTACCTCCGAAAACGACATGATCAAACTCGACCTGAGAAGTACAAAAATGTACGGCACCAATCTGGTGACCGAGTACCGCGTCCTGTACTGAAATCATTATATTTTTGCCGTGCCAAAATTTATACATGGCACTTCAGGTAAACGATTTGATATCTCCCTTCACGCTTTCCGACGCTTCGGGAAAAACATGGACATTTCCAACGGATGCTTCCCGTTTAACCGTCCTCTATTTTTATCCGAAAGACAACACGGCAGGCTGCACAACCGAAGCAAAAGAGTTCTCCGCACTGCTTTCCGAATTTTCCCGTCTTGACACACAGGTGTTCGGCATCAGTCCCGACACGGCCGCCAGCCATCGCAAGTTTACGGAAAAACAGGCGTTGTCCGTGACCCTTCTGTCCGACCCGGAAAAGACGGTGATCGGCGCATTCTGCGTCTGGGTACAGAAGAAACTCTACGGCCGGGAGTACATGGGTGTCGAGCGCAGCACATTCGTCATCCATTCAACCGGAAAAATCCTCGCCGTGTGGAATAAGGTCAAGGTCAAAGGACATGCAGCGGAGGTCCTGCAGACGCTTCAGACCCTCGTCTGAGTCTCCAAACAGAATACACTAAGAGGTATTCAGCCAAATAATTCATATTATGACAGCATCGAAAATTCTTCTTCTCATCATTGACGGTGTAGGAGACAGGCCATGCGGGATTCTTGGCAATAAAACCCCGCTGCAGGCGGCCTCCATCCCGAATCTCGACCGGCTTGCCGCTGAAGGTATCTGCGGGATCATGGATCCGATCGCTCCGGGCGTTCGCGGCGGCTCGGACACCTCCCATCTCAGCCTTCTCGGCTATGATCCTCATATCTATTACACCGGCAGGGGACCCTTGGAAGCCGCAGGCTGCGGCATCAAAATGGAACCCAGTATGATCGGCTTTCGGGCAAATTATGCCACGGTCGATGATGACGGCAATGTAATAGACCGGCGTGCAGGTCGGATCGCCGACACGACTGAGATCACCGCCGCCGTCAAAAACGGAGTGGATCTCTCAAAATACGGCGTCGAGATCGAGTTCGCGCCGGGCACCTGCCACCGGGCAGCCCTCGCTCTGAAAGGAAAAGGACTCAGTGCCGCCGTCTCATCCAACGACCCGAAGAAAACCGGTGTTCCGCCGAAGACGATTCATGCAGAAGACGGGAGCAAAGAGGCGGCCTTTACCGCCGAAGTTTGTAACGAATTTTTCCGGCAGGCGGCCGAGATCCTTAAAGATCATCCGGTCAACCTTGAGCGCAAAGCCCGCGGCGATTTCCCGGCAAACGTCGTTCTGATCCGGGGCGCCGGAGAGATGGGCGTCTACGAAACCTTCGAAGAAAAGCATGAACTCTCCGGCAGTGTCGTCGCCGCAGCCGCCCTGATCGCAGGAATCGGCAGTTCCGTCGGCCTTGAACGCATCCCTGTTCTTCCCACAACGCCGCTTGACGAACAGGTAAATCTTGTGTGCCGTGAGCTGGAGAAAAAGGATTTCGTTCTCTTCAATGTAAAGACGGCCGACGAGTATGGACATGACGGAAAAGCCGTCGAGAAGATGAAATATCTCGAGGAGGTCGATGCGGCCCTTCTGCCGTTCTTCGATATGCCCAATCTGATGATCGCCGTCTGCGGTGATCACTCCACGCCCTGTACGATCAAGGAACACAGCGCCGATCCGGTTCCGCTGATCCTTCGCGGAGACGGAACCCGTATCGATCTGGTCACCAGCTATGACGAGATCTCCTGTGCCGCAGGAGGTCTTTGCCGGATATCCGGCGGCAGTCTGATGCCGATTCTTCTGGACCTCGTTGACAAAACCCATAAGTACGGAGCATAACGATATACTAATACACGTGGTGGAGCATGGCGGAGGATAAAAAACGGATAATAATAGCTGAATCATTGCCTGAAGAGGAGGAAAAGTTCCTGACCTTACCTGAACTCACACCCGAAGAGGAGAAGGAACTCGAGGATCAGGCCTTGGAAGAGGCGAAAGAAACGCCCGAACCTCTTTTTTCCGAGGTGGCCGCGGATGAAAAAAAGCTCCCTTCTTTGAATCTCTCCGAAGTAGACGAGGAGACGGCATCGATGGTTGTATCCTCCTCCGATCTTTTTAAAACCTGTTACCTTCCTGATAAAACCGAACTGCAGGAACGCAATCTCAAAACCAGACACGACATCCTTGTCGGGGATCACTGCGATATCGGCTACGGCCTTTACGGAGAAGATATCGTTATCAGCGAACTCTCGACCATGCACGGCGATATCGTCGCGGAAGGAGATCTCAGAATCGACAACTTCTGCGAGGTGTTTGGAACGGTTCTTTGCAACGGGGATGCGTATCTCGGCGAAGGCGTCAAAATTCACGGCAAACTGAATGTCGTCGGCAATCTGGATATTGGGGACAACGTGGTTATCGATAAGGAGTTCAAGGCATACGGGGATATCGCGATCCGAAATCCCATGCCGGTGGTTCTCTATCTTCTGCTCTATGTTATGACGATGCTCCATCTGGAAGGAGAGGAGGCTGCGAGAAAACGGGTGGAGAGTCTGATCTCCGAAGCGAACTCAGCACCTCTGGTGCTTCCTCCGAAAACCGCCATGGATCTTCGCTACTTCTCTGTCCCGACGCCGATGGAGATCGGGTCGAGCTGCCGTCTGCACGGAAACATCAAGGCGCAGTCGGTGAAGATCCGCAAAGACACCACGCTTTTTGGGAGCGTTCAGGCTTCCCAGCGTGTGAAAGTCGGGCCGAGAACGGCGATTCACGGCGATGTCGTCGGGCAGAATATCCGGGTCGAGCGCGGAGCGGATGTTCTCGGCGATGTGGCCGGAAAGACGGTCTGGCTGCATGAGGACGCACGGGTGAGCGGCGTGATTAAAGCTACCGAAGGGCTTACCATCGGTCATGTGGAGGGTAAATAAATGTCGAGACTTTCTGAAATGCTGGAGCTGGAGAAACTCAGGCTTCTTGAACCTGATTATGCATCGCTCGTGAATAACGGCGAACCGGGCGTTTTGATCTGCGAGGCGGAGCCGGTGGAGAACGGGGCGAGGCTCCTGATCGATGAGGAGGAGAGTCCTCTTTTGTTTGCGGTAAAAAGCGGCGATGAGTGGTGCGGGACCTCCTGGCTTTTCCGGCCGCCAACCGGGGGAGAGCTGGCTCTCTTTGAAGCAGCGGATGGGGATATCTATCAGGAAGACCGCGAGGATGCGGAGGATGCATGCCGGGCATATTATGCGGAGATCCTCCGTACAACGATCCCGCCGGCCGGAGATGATCTCACCGCCGACAGGATTGGCAAGGTCCGCGATCTTCTTCACGAGATGTGGGGGAGTTCGATCTCCGGGATCGCGCTGGACGCCTGTGCAGGGTCGGGAATCGGATCTCTCCTTTTGAGTGAGATGGGAGCTCGTCCGATCGCGTACGACAACGATCCCGAGCTTCTGGCGCTTTGTCTTTCGTCAGGCAGATTATCCCCCGAGCGGATGATCTGTATCGACGCACGCATTGCCTCGGCGTATCTTCCGGATGCGGCGTACGGGGTCGGGATCATGTTCGGGCAGATATACGGATACACGAAGGATATCTGGCGGCCAATCGTTGAGGAGCTTGCCGGGATCACGCAGAATACGCTTATCACGGTCGCAACGGAGGAGGAGGCTCACTGGGTAAAGGAGTGGGCCGACGGGGTGGACCGGAGGCTTGAGATTATGGAAAATACCCGCGATCCGATCTACGACCGCTGGGTCTGTTTCGGGTAACAATGTAGGATATGTAGGTTCTATGTAGGTACATCCTACATCATTTTACCCGACCATACGATTTATTTTTTGATTTTAAGCTCTATTTTCAGACTTATGTAGGTATGTAGGATATAATTCATCCAGGAGGAGAGGGAGCAGTAAAACTATAGAGATACTATAGAGATTTGTGTTCCAGAGCTGATGGATTTTCGACCATCCCACATATATTTCATTTTGACGGGAATATCTGTCTCTTTTGTGATTTAGAGGATAATTCTGGGTTTTCTATCCTACATAACATCCTACATTGATCCTACATTCAACCTACATATCCTACATGACCCGCCAGAGGGGGATGAGGGATGAGGAAAACTAAGTGTGCGCAATCAATTATGACATGAATAAACTCATGAAATCCAAGTTACGCAGTGCTGGTGTGGCTCCGATTCGGGACGGGTAATCCCATTTCTGGATGTATGAGAAAAACCAACCGCGAATCGGCGCGAATCCGCCCTTCGGGCGAGACGAATCGGATTTGCTGATCCTCACTCTCGCTCGTCGTATCTAATCGATACGACGGCTTGTCCCTCATCGGGAGCGTTCGGGCAAATCCTGTCGGCGCCCCAGCGCCTCTCGTGAGGGAGATGTTTATTGAGCAGTTCTTAATCTGAATAATATCCATTTTACTGACAATCACGACATAAGATCAAGAGGCAACTCAATATTGGGAGCCGCTGGGGCGGCGACAGGATTTGCCCGAACGTTCCTGATCAGGTATGAGCAAGACAGCGAAGCTGGATTGCGAAAGTGAGGATAAGCAAATCCGATTCCGGGAGCAAGCCAAAGGCTTGCGGGATTCGCGCCGATTCGCGGTTGGTTTTTCTCTTATGTCAAAACGAATGCCGTACACGAAATCGAAGTGCATCTCATAAGTACGTCAGTTTTTTTCGGTTAAGATCGCACCGCATAACTCTTATTAAAAATAAATTTGTCTGATTTACTCTTATTTTTGTATTAAAAACCAAAAAACAGTGGATCCGAGGAGATTCGAACTCCTGATCTTTGCCGTGTGAAGGCAACGTCATACCACTAGACCACGAATCCATACAAAAAGGATGAAAAGTGCACCGACCGGGAATCGAACCCGGGCTATTGGCTTGGAAGGCCAAAGTCATACCTCTAGACCATCAGTGCAGTCTTTGCGTCATATATGTTTCTCTTTGATCTAATTAAACCTGTCGAAAAAATATTGGGTGGTCAGTATCCCCTGATCTCGGCACGGACTTTTTCCAGATTGGCGATCCTCTTTTCAAGCGACGGGTGGGTGGAAAACAACTCCATAACCGACTCGCCCGAAATCGCCGGGATGATGAAGAACGAATTCGTCCCGGAAACAGCCCGTTTTGCATCGGGGGAAGCTGCATTCACGCCGCTGCTGATCTTTCTCAGAGCGCGGATAAGCGCATCCGGATCGCGGGTGAGATAGGCACTACCGCGGTCTGCCGAGAACTCCCGGTACCGGGAAATTGCCATGGTTACAATCGTTCCGACGATGTACACAACAAAGGTCAGGAGCATAGCCAGGATGAATATGATGATCCCGCCGCCGTTTTCACTATCACGGTTCCCGCCAAACAGCGCCATGAGGAATGCATTGTTTAAGATGATCGAAGCGATCATCACGGCAAAACTGCCGACCGTCATCGTCAGCATGTCCCGGTTCTTCACATGAGACATTTCATGCGCCAAAACGGCCTCAAGCTCGTCATCCGTCAGAAGATACCGGATCTTCGGCGTCACGGCCACCACGGCTTTTCTCGGGCTTCTGCCGGTCGCAAAGGCGTTGGGAATATTTGCCATCGCTCTGTGCTGAATGATCCCCACCTTGGGCATCGGAAGACCCGCCTCGTCAGCCAGCCGGCGAACCATTGCATACAGCTGAGGTTCCTCGTCTTCATCGACCAACATAACCTGCATACTCCGCTGCACCAGCTTATCGGAGAAGAAGTACTGCACAAACGCCATGATAAATACCAGACCGACCAGGAAATACATCATCGTTCCTTTCAGGAACACCATGATCACCGTCAGTATTACCATATACAACAGGAGCATGATCATCCAGGCTATAACCTGACGACCAATCAGCCCCCAGTCACGTTTCCAAATCATTGTACATAGTATGGATAATGCCGGAATAATAGGTTTCCTGACCTTCGCATATTCAATCCGAAATATAAACTACATGAAGATACAATAATGAATAATGACTGCAGATGATTTCGAAATAATCGAAGAGGGGTTCCCCGCCGACGAACTTGCCGATCTGGCATTTGGAATGTTCACCATCTTCATCGAAAAACATCAGGAATCACAAGGATCGTTTCTTTTCCGCGAGGTGGAGTCAAACGGAGATATCGATGGACTCTGTTCGAACCTTATGCAGGAGTTTTCATCCGAATATGCCCCCCTTGCAGACTCTCTTCAGCGTATCGGGACCGCGCAGGAGATCGCAGAACTCTATCGTTTCGGCGAAGGCATCATCCCGTCGAAAACAGTGAAATCATACTGGATCCAGCAGGATAAACCGGGCGTTTCATCCGGGGCAACCGGCGCGGAAGAGGCGGGAAAATGGCTGATCTTTGTCGGTCCCGAAGAGGTTGATGCCGCCTGGCAGAAGATCCGCGACGCGACGATCGAGGGGCGACTCGGGATCGGAGCAAAAGTGAGCACCGCAAAAGAAAACGAGGACTCTCACGATGACCGGAAAGTGATCTATGTTTTTACTGCAGACTGGGCAGATGAATCCGACGTTATGCGGGTCCGCGCCGAACTCAAAGAACTCGGATTTGTCGACAGGATAGGATACAAACGGAATCTGGACACTTATGCCGGCGAATACCGGGAAAAGGGTAAACGGGTTGCGTATTACTCGGTCTGAAGACTTCTTTTTTTCATTACAAAGCCGAAAATCGAGATAACGATGGCGAGAAAACTCGTAATGCTGGCAACAAGATAACTCCAGGGAAATCCTGCATCGCCGAGCGCATGTTTGACGATCATATCTATGCAGATACACAAAAGACTGATGAGAAAAATAATCGCCGGCACGGTAAACCATATGTTCCGCGGTTTGATCAGCAGACCGTAAAGTATCCACATGAAGACGATTCCCGTGGCTGAGACCGGCACGCCGATCGGCAGGAACCAGTTGACTCCCCCGTCGAACTGATCGATCACCAGAAGAAACGGCATCACCAGTGCCGTGATGATGGCAAAAGAGATTTTTATCCCGCGCTTTTTATAATACAGAATCGGCATTAAAACAAGCCACCCGAATATCAGTGAACAGACCGGATACACCAGCCATCCTATGGTATTGGTGAAGGCCATGTTACAGATAATACAGATGAAAACAGCTACAAACACACAAATAGAGATGATCCACATCGTCAAATCGGAAAATGATGCTTTCATGTCGGTGTGCTCTTTATTTCAGGAACGATACTTTCATGCAAAAAATGGGACGGTGCATAAATACCGCACCAGATGTATGTGAAAGATTATGCTTTGCGTTCTTTATTCTTCGGGCGAAGGGACGTCGAGCCGCATTTGCGGCAGGTCGTTGCGCGAACAGCGTTACGTGCGTTGCATTTCATGCAAACTTTAACATTAAGAAGTCTGGCTTCTGCTTCTGGGAATCTCATCTATGAATAACCCCGTATATTGAGTTTTAATATGTATGCTCTTGGTGATATTAACGATTCCGTTCAGACCGTGCCGAAATATACCATTCGCGAAAGGCGAAAAGGGCACGGGCGCGGTGTGAAACGGTATTTTTCTCGTGCATGTTCATCTCGGCCAGCGTCCGGCCCTGAACGGAAAAAATAGGATCATACCCGAATCCGTCAGTCCCCCGGGGAGCATCGGTGATCTCGCCGTCGACCCTGCCTTCAAAGGTCCGCACGCCAGTTTCGTTGATATAAGCGATCGAGGTGGCGAAGTAGGCTCGGCGGTTGGTCATACCTTCCATCAGACGTAAAATGCCGGCGTTGCCAAGGGAATCCTGAACATAGGCGGCGTAAGGACCGGGAAATCCGGCCAGCGCTTCAATGAAGAGGCCGGTATCGTCAACGATCAGGGGGATTTTCAGGGCGGCATATGCCTGCTCTGCCTTTGCCTTGGCAATTTCAGATATGCTGTCCGACTGCGGTTCTATGCAGTCGAAGGAGATGTGGGAGACCTCCACGATTCCGTCAAAAAATGCAGCGACCTCCGCGGCTTTGTTTTTATTTCCGGTAACTACCGTTATCATAAGTATCTCCCGCGAAGTTCGATCTCATGTTCGCGTCTTATCACGCCTGCGGCTTCGGAAAATGCCGCGCAGTATCCTTCGATGAATGCGGATTTGAGGGCCTCCGGATCTTCTGTTGTGCTCTCCAAAGTCTGGAAGAGAACATGGAGATCGACCCCGCGCGGTTCGATCTCTTCGGTCATCTGCGAGAGACCGAAGTCGATCAGATACACGCGGCCGTTATGCCGGATCATGTTCGAGGTTGTGAGGTCTCCGTGGGTTATTCCTGCTTTGTGCAGTTTTCCAACCGTGATCCCCGCATCTTTCGCATACTCTTCGTTCATGACGTACTTGAGCACATCTCCGTCGAGTTTTTCCATGACGATCTCGTGATCGGTCACATCGCGGATCACCGGGACCGGCACGCCGCCCCGTCTTGCTGCAGAAATCGCACGTGCTTCGGCCCGGGTTCGTTCAGCAATGAGATGCCGGTCGAGTTCAGGTACCCGGTATCCTTTAGCAAGACGGGTTTTCACCACATCTGTATCCGTGAGATTGACCGAAGCCTCCGCACCGCGCTCGGCGGTTTCCGACTGACCCGTGGCGAAGAGCTGCCCGGCATCGTGCCGCCAGGTTACCTCAACCTGATCCGATCTGAATCCGGGATTGACCACGGATTCAGAAAGCGAAATCGTGGATCCGGCTTCGAGCATGACCTTACCGGTGTAGGCGATCATCGCGCCGTTGTCACCCATGTAGACTCGCGGCGGGGCCATGAACTTTGCTCCGCGCTCTTCGCACATTTTTGCGAGCATCTCCTGCAGGCGGGCATTGGCACCGACGCCGCCGACTAAAATGACCTCATCCTTTCCGGTGTGGGCGAGAGCCCGTTCAGTCACTTCCACGCACATGGCAAACGCCGTTTCCTGGAAACCGAAACAGACATCTTCCATAGACTCTCCCAGCTGAGTCGCTTCCTTTGCGGCACTCATCAGGCCGGAGAACGCAAGGTCCATGCCTTTTACCGTGTACGGGAGATAGATGTACGACCCATCTTTCGCCATTTTTTCGATGATGGGGCCACCCGGGTGAGGGAGATTGTGACTCCGCGCGAATTTGTCGAGGGCGTTGCCGAGTCCGATGTCCAGTGTCTCGCCGAAGATTCGGTATTTCCCGTTCAGGAATCCAAGGACCTGCGTGTTTGCACCCGATGCGTAGAGCACGATCGGGTCGGCAAACTTTGTGTACCATCTGCCGATCTCTACGTGGGCCACACAGTGATTCACGCCGATAAGAGGTACGCCAAACTTCAGTGCAAGTGTGCGGGCCGTGGTGGCCGCGATTCGAAGTGACGGGCCAAGACCCGGGCCGATGGAAAATGCAACGGCGTCGATGTTCTCTCCAGCTTCATCCAGAGCTTTTCTTATAACGTCGGACGCGACAGAAGCATGATGCTGGGCAGCTTCGCGCGGATGAATCCCGCCGGTTGGGGGAACATACGGTGCAGAGTGAAGACAAACTAAATCTTCTGCAAAAACAGCGGCACTGAAGTTCCATGCAGTTCCTTCAATGCCGAGGACCCTTTTTTCGGGCATAGATAAAATATTTTATTGCTTAAACTCGGTGTATCCGCACTTTCCGCAGGAAAACCGGTCTTTGTGTTCACCCATGAAGACACCGGCTCCGCAGCGCGGGCATGCACGGTGAGAGGTGGTTGCTTTTCCCTTGGCATCAACAGTGTAAAGTTCACTGCGTTTTGGTGTCGCTTTGACAACCTTCTTCGCTGCCATTTTTACTCCTCCTTTTCTGCCTTGGCTTGTCCGCGGGCAATCAGGAACTCGCGTTCAGTTGCTTTGAGTGCTTCGGGGGTGTCGTAGATACGGGCTACGCCGGTTACGGCTCTCGTTCCGAAACGTCCTTTCAGCGGAGAGAGGATCAGGTTTTCAACAGGGGTATTCTGCATCGCTGCAATCTTTGCACCGATGTCTGAACGTGCCGGGGTAGCACCATCATAACTTGCGGTGAATGCAAGTTCGTTACGGCTTAAAAGCTCGTTCCTGGTATTAGAGGTAATCTTAATCTCCATCGATATCCCACAATTATTGGAATGCAGTATATTTAATACTGGCGTCATAGACTTACAAAATAGGTCAGAAGTTTTTTTGCATTCGCGCGAAGCTGCTTGTTCACTTCGCAGATCACAATCCCTTCTTCCGGCTGACCATATAAAATAACTGCACCGTCCGGCAGGATTTCTGTGAGAGGCAGCACCGCAAGATCCTCTTCTCCACTGACCATGACCACACAGGGGATCTCATCCATTGCCAGACGGAGCGTGGCGATCAGCTCGTCGGTGATCGTTCCGGCAGGGTTTGTCACATGCAGGATATGTCCCTGAATCTCCGGCATTTTTAGATAGGGAGAGCGCTTGGTAAATCCGTCAATAACTCCAATTGACGGGATCAGACCGGCCGACAGCGCATTATGGGTCACAACATCCCCGACAGTACAGAATATCTTACCCTCTATATAGGGAAGAACCATGGAAAAATCTGAAAAAACGTTACCGAACGGCTCTCTGAAGAGCCAACGGTTTTCTGGCGGGAGTGTTAGCATTTATCTTACCTTGAGTGCGTATCTGCCGTTATATTCAATGTTCATCTTTTCCGCAACATCGGAGTGGCGGGAGTCGATGATGACGAGATATCCGAACCATTCAGGTGTCAAAGCATTTCCCTGACATTCGGGGCAGACGGTTTTATCCGCCTCAAGAATTTTGTGGCAGTTTCGGCAGGCCTGCAGAACTTTCTTTTGCGTGGAACGTTTTGCTGCCATTACTTGAACTCCTTCTCGGCTTTCTCTTTGTTCATGTCCTCTTCGATCCAGGCAAGTGTTCCAAGGCCCGGCTGACGCATCGTCAGACCGATCTTCGATTCGCGGGGATCACGTTCGTTTAAGGAGAGAGCAACGACCCGTGCACGCAGTGTGTCGCCGACACCGATCGTTCTGCCGCTGTCTTTACAGACTAGGCGCGAGTTCTTCTCATCATAATCGATGTACTCATCGGAGATCTGACTCATGTGCAGCATGGCATCGATCGGCCCCAGAGACACGAAAGCGCCAAAACTTGTTGTCTCGACAACGACGCCTTCAATAATTTCCTGGAGGGATAAGCGCAGGACAACAGCTTCAAAATCGACATCATAGTATGCTCCTCCGTCGCTGTAAATGATCTCTCCATCACCCACGCGGTTTACCCCGGTGACTGCGATGAAAATACCCATCTCTTTGTCGACACTCACTTCGAACTGTTCCTGAAGGACGTCAAGGATAACGGTGTTAAGATCTTCACCCATGCGTTCCGGGGGGACTCTGACTTTGTCGTTGAGTTTCAGTTTATAATACATATTTTGTCTCCTCGCCTGTTTTGCTTATTTTCCGATTAATTCTAGTTTGCAGCGCGATCTGAGAACAATGACCGGGATACGGCGTTGTCTCAGACGATTTCTTAATTCTCTATCATTGGTAACTACTACACCATTAAACATCTCTGCAGTACAAATGACTTTATCATCCACGGAGATATTTTCCGGCATTTCCGAAAGGACAGTGCAGCGTGCCGCGACGGTCAAACCAAACCGCGCAGCTGCCGCATCTTTTCCGCGTCCCGTCGAAAGACCGCGCAGTTCGTACACCACCTCGGCAGGTACGAGCGCGTCATAGGCGCCCAGAAGTTCACGAAGACCTTCGAAAAGGTCAACATTGAACTGGGCCGGCATCATCAAAGCGTTTGTGTCTAAGATGACCGTTACTCGGTCAGAAGACCTATGCCGATCAAGCGCCATCTGCCTCCAACCTGACGGCTGATTGCGATCCTGGAACCGAGTTCGGCGCAGACCGGACGTTTCAGCATTACCTCAGCCTGGTTCTTTTTCACTGCAAGGACGATACCAACAGTAACGGCGGTGCCAACAGAAAGCATCAGCGGTTCTTTGAGTCGAAGGGGATCGATGTTCAACTCGGCAGATGAACCAACGACCCGTTCCATAAGGGTAACATCGAATTTGAGTTTGTCCCATACTGGCGGCAGAGATCCTGCCATACCAGCCACCTGCCCGACAAGCGTGTCGCTTTTTGTAATCGCCGGGTCGAGTTTTGTACCGATAGCCGCCAGTCCGCCGGGAGTTGCTGTCTGAACCTTGTGAGATGCCTTGTTCATCGAGGTGATCTTGGTGGTGATCGGCTCCCACTTGGCTTTATTCTCCGAGATATACTGCCTGCCGGGCCGAATCTCTATCTCATCTCCTTCGTGGAACTCCCCACGTATGAGTGACCCGCCGATAACACCGCCTTTGATATCGCGCCATGAACTTCCCGGGCGGTTCACATCGAAAGACCGGGCGATCAGCATGATCGGCATGACATCTGCCGCACGCTCGATATCCGTGATTGTAGTGTTCAGCGCGTCCATGAGCATGCCGAAGTTAATTTTCTTCTGAGCAGAGACCGGGATGATGGGTGCGTTTTCCGCGACCGTTCCTTTTACGAATTCTTTGATCTGCTTATAGTTTTCCAGAGCCTTCTTTTGCGGAACAACATCGATTTTATTCTGAACTATGACGATGTTTATTATGCCTGTCAGCTCCAGAGCCATAAGATGTTCTTTGGTTTGGGGCTGCGGACAGGGTTCGTTTGCCGCAATAACGAGCATCGCGCCGTCCATGATGGCGGAGCCTGAAAGCATCGTGGCCATGAGGGTTTCATGACCCGGTGCATCTACAAATGAAACTGATCTTACAGCTTCAAGTTTTTCACCGCAGGTTGGGCATGTCTCTGTATTTGTCCAGAGTTCATTCCCCCCGCATTTTGGACATTTATAAAACGTTGCATCGGCGTACCCAAGCCGGATCGAGATCCCGCGCTTCAGTTCTTCACTGTGGCTGTCTGTCCACGAACCGGTAAGCTGGCTGACTAATGTAGTCTTGCCGTGGTCAACGTGACCAACTACGCCGATATTCACATTTGGTATTGTAGGATCATGCAAAGAAACCAAAACCTCCTCTAACCCTATATAGTTGACTTCAACACAGATATATGTGTGTGATAATGGTATTATCCGCCGCCTTCACAACTTTGGTCGGTATTTCTCCAGGCATTTTCCTGCATATCGCGTATTTTTTCCTGTTCCTCTTTGAAATCCCGCGCCGAGTCACGTGTTTTTTCCTCACGCCTTTTCTCTTCTTTGATTACAGTGAGCTGATCTATGCGGTAGTACATGCCTGTACTGTCAAGTTCGGCGAAAGTATCCCCCCTTTCTTCCATAAACGCTACGATTTTTCCGACAGTGCCTGTCCGTCCGTAACGTACGGTCTCTCCAACTTTGAACATACTTATGATTAGTATAGATAGTCGTTTGTGATAAACGTGTGGGAAAAAAGTTAGTTGATGGTCAAACCATTCTGCACTGCTTCTTCGGAGACTGAGAATTTCTGTCCTGTTCCAACAATTGTGTACAGTCCGGTGGTCTTTACATCATAGGAACTTCCCGAGGTGGCATAGGGGACGATAAACTGTCCATCCACACTTTCCTGACGGTAGGTGAAGGTCCGGCCGTTGTTCGTTATAACATCGACTTCGATGATCCCCTCTCCTTTGATGACGGCACCGGGAACGTACTCGAACGTCTTCACATATGCCGTACCGCCTTCATTTGCTCCGGTAATATAGTCCGCTACAACATAGGTCGTTGATTCATACACTAAACGGAAGTGCTGAAGCGCAGGAACCTTCACGCTTGGAAGATTATAATTCAGAAGATCAGTCGGAGCTGAGATAACGTATGCGTACTTTCCACTTGTCGCGTTGGCGTTATAATTCTCCGCCGCAGTCCATGCTGCATTTGCATCAGTATATGATTTCATAGAGGTGATTACCGGGGCACCGTAGCCGGCTGACGAGTCGGTGAGCACGACAGACACGTTTCCTGCCTCCTTCATGGAACCGTCAAAGTTCTGCAGCCTGACGGTCAGAGTATCGTAGAACTCAGGTGTTGCGGCCGAAGCATAGGAATAGGTTCCGTCTGAGCCCTGCTGAAGGAAGGTGTAGTAGTAAGGGGCGGTTTGTAATGTGGTGTCATTCCAGACGGTCATTGCTGCAAAGACCCCATGTGCCATCAAATAATCAGTCATCACATACTTTGTACCAAGATGATCCAGCTTCTCAACGATCTGTGACTCATCGGTATTTGTTAATACAGCTGCGACACCAAATTCGCCGGCAACTCCAGCCTGGAACGGGTTACTGTTTGGTATCCGTTTGCCGATGGTTGTGATGTAATGACCGTAGTCCCACCATGAAAGAACACCGTATGATTCTTTTGGATACGTAAATGTGGATTCGTCGTAGATCGTCAGATAATCCACCCCTGTGTCAGGAGTATTTACAGAGAGCCATTCGCACGCATCGATCCAATCCTGTGTAGTACCTCCGTTTGCAGAGGCTGAACTCAGTTCAACTGCATATGCGGCTGATGACCCGACAAATACGACTGCGATGATCATTATAACGGCAAAGATCCCTAGTTTGATCGGATCAGGTTTTGCTGAAGCAGATTTTTCCGGGGCTTTGGATTTTTTGGCTTGTTTTTTGTTTGCAGGTTCGGCTGGTTTTTGGGGTTCAGTGCGTTTTGCAATAAGTAAGCGAAGATCTTTTTCTGCAAAGGTGATAGCCCATCCTACGAATACTGCTGCGAGCAACGCGACATTTGCGGCAAAGTAATACTCCCAGCGTACGTGAGCACAGGTCGCAAAAAACATGAAGAACGACCATATGAGAATAAAAAGGGCACCCGGTGTTTGGTGCTTCCAGATATTCCATATGAGGTAGATAAAACCGCCGATCGCCAGCAGAATCCCCCAGTTGTATGATGAAACAGCGCTGGCAAAAGACCATGATGACATCTCCTGAACGGTCGCAGCCGTGGCATTGTTTGCGAAGAACCCTGCAAGATTTCCAAGAAGTGAACTGAAAAGATCAGGGAGTGCGAGTGCCAGAACCAGAGCACCTGCACCCATAAGTAAAATGAGGGTGATAAGATAATAATACCATTGTTTATTGCATTTTGTTATGAAACGAGAGATAAGATACAAGATGATCGTTCCAAGAATGATGAACAGATGCACAAGGAACAAACCCAATGAATAATTTACAAAGCCGAAATTCATATCGCGTATACCGTAGAACAACAGCCCCATTACGGTGACGATAAACATTATCACATTTAAAATCAGCAGATATTCAGTTGGTTTTCCTGAGTATTGATTCAGAATAAACTGGATCAGGGTAAATACTGCTACAAACAATCCAAAGACAACCATGGTCGTCATTGTAAGAAGACCAAGGAAGTAGGCAATTCCACAAATAACACCGTAAATTACCGGAATCTTTAATGTTGCAGCCTGTTTTAAATCTATTTTTGTATCGCTGAGCGCATACAAAGCGAGCACGTAGCAGAGACAGAATAAACTGGAGAAGAGTGTTTCCGCAATATGGTGATCAAAATGTCCGTAAAGAGAACGGGAGAGAAACTGACCCCCTATCAAAGCAATGAAGAGCGCTGAGAGGAGACCAGTTTTCCAGTCGCCGATCCTTTTTCCAAGGAAGAACATGACCGGAACCATGAGTGCGCCGAGAACTGCCGGAGCCCAGGATACTGCCGTGATGATGTCTACCCGTGTTGCGGCTCCTGCGATAACAGCAAAGAACGAGGCAATGTAGGTAAAGAGCGGGCCCCAGACGATCTCCTGTCCGGTCGGGTACAGTGTCATTGGTTCGAAGAAGATATACCCAAAGTTATTTGCAAGCGCTACTTCGACTAACCGGAGGTTATACCACGCATCCGGGCCTGTGATCATATTTCCGGTGCCGGCTAGGACGGCCATCGGGATCATGCGTATCCAGAAAGCAAGTAACGTACATATCAGGACGACGAGTCCGATAATGCCATAACGATATCGTTTATCGTTCCAAAAATTCATAAAATCCATAGTCTATCACGGGTAGATATTAGATATGTATTATCTGGGCGTTTTATATGATAAAATAATTGTAAAGCAGATCATATATCAGCAATATTTCTAAGTATGGAAGAGGTGCAATGAATAATAGACAATGTTTCTGTATCTCCTTTTAATTGGGGCAGGAATCATACTTCTTGCAGTCATCCCCTACATAATATATTTATTCGGCGTGACCTTCGGAAAAAAGCCCGTCGAAATGGACCCAGACACCCAAAAGACTCTTCCGGCTATCTCTATTGTGATCTGTGCCTACAATGAAGAAAGAACCATCGCGAGAAAAATCCAAAGTATCTCCTCCTGCACGTATCCGAATGAGTTGATGGAGGTTGTCCTTGTTATTGATTGTTCGGATGACAAAACCGAAGAAGTCGCACGAAGAGAACTAACCAATGTCGACTTTTCCTGGAAAATACATGTTAACGAACAGAGATCCGGGAAAAACACCTCACTTAACACGGGAATCGGACTTGCGTCCAATGAGCTGGTTGTCGCAACGGACGCAGATTTAGTCTGGGATAATAATAGTGTTGAACATCTCGTTTCGAGGATTCTGGCAGATGATCGATTCGCCGCAGGAACAGGCAATCTCCAGCCGAATCCCGGGGCATACCGTGTCACTTCAATGGAAAAAACCTACCGATCCTATTTCGGCCGAATGGCAGAGTGGGAATCGGCTCGCGACGCCACGCCGGCATTCAACGGCTGTCTCTTGATCATGAGAAAAAGTATTGTCGGAGGGGTGAATGAAACGAGCGGGGCGGATGATGCAAATCTTGCCTATGAAGCTATACGAAAAGGATACCGGACATTTTATGAAACACGCGCTGCAATCTATGAGGAACTCCCTGAAAATCTCAAAAAACAGTACACCCAAAAAGTGCGCAGAGCCAAAGGTCTTATCCAGACGACGCTCGCCAACCGGGATCTGCTGAAAGTAGATCGCCCTTTCTGTCGGATCTTTTATCCTCTCCGCCTATGGATGTATGTGATAACACCGACGATGCTTCTGATCGGCGGAATTTTCTTTTCGATCGGCCTGATTCTCAATGTCCCTCTGCTGTTTTTCCTGCTCGCTGCTGCTTTTCTCTTGTTCAGCATCATCAGAAAAGGAAATCTGATGACTGCTTTTGTCACGAATCAGTTTTATCTTCTCGCCGGCCTCTACTCAAAAAAGAATAATGCTGTTCTATGGAAAAGCACGTCGAAAAAAGTCGGAGAGTAAACTCACTCTACCGTCACACTTTTTGCCAGATTTCTCGGCATATCCACATCTCTCCCAAGAGAGACTGCTGTGTGATATGCGAGCAGCTGTAATATGATCGAAGACAGAATTACCGAGCCGTATTCTGACACGTCGGGAAGCATAATACAGACATCGGCCACCTCTTCAAGATCGGCATCATGTTCTTTTCCAATCACAATAAGGGGTGCACTGCGGGCCTTCACCTCTTTCAGGTTTGACATCATGACGGGATAGACGGTACTTGAAAAGCATAGCCCGATTACCGGCGTTTCCAAAGAAAGCAGTGCGAACGGCCCGTGCTTCAGTTCTCCGGCAGCATATCCTTCTGCATGGATATAGGAGATCTCTTTCATCTTTAATGCCCCCTCCAATGCTGCGGGATAGAACAGCCCTCTCCCGATATACAGCAAAGTCGTGGCCTCTTTGAATACGTCGACTGCTTTTGAAAGATCAATGGTGAAGACCTCCGGAATATACCGGCGAACTTCAGCTAACTCAGCCTCAAGAGAATGGTCCGTGAGGAGATTTACGATCTGCATAAATGCAGCAACCTGAGATATGAACGACTTCGTTGCTGCAACACTTATTTCGGGCCCCGCTCTCGTGTAGAGAACGGATGAAGCCACGCGTGTAATGGAGCTTCCAAGGACATTTGTTACTGCGATTGTCTGTGCCCCGAGACTTTTTGCAAGTTTCAGCGCCTCTATCGTGTCTGCCGTCTCGCCGGACTGTGAAACCCCGATCACCAGATCAGTACCGGGCGTCGGGAAGTACTTGAACTCTGATCCAAGCACGACGCGTGTCGGGATATGACAGACACTCTCCATAAGATAGGATAAGACCAGAGATGCGTTTGCGGAGGTCCCGCAGGCAACAACCGTTATAGAGCGGGCCTTCTTGATTGAATCAACTATCTCATAACACCGTTTGACTGAGGAGAGCGTGTTCGCAAAAGCATCCGGCTGTTCATAAATCTCCTTGAGCATAAAATGCCGGAACCCTCCTTTTCTGACCTCATCGCCGCTCCATTCGATTTCGGTGATCCTGCGCGACACTGGAACTCCCGCATTATGGATTGTATATTCGCCTCTGCCGATTTCAGCGATATCGCCGTCCTCGAAATACACCGCATTACGTGTATAATCCAGAAGAGGGAGCGCGTCTGACCCCAAAAAAAATTCCTGATCGCCGATTCCAAGAACCAGAGGACTTCCTTTTCTGACTGCCACGATCTTCTCTTCACCTTCAACAAGTATCAGCAGAGCATACGATCCTTCAAGAAGCGGAATGATGTTTGATACCGCCTCGAAAAGGTTCCCCGAATACTTTTCGGCAATCATATGGGGAATGACTTCCGTGTCCGTCTGGGATGTAAAAACAACCCCCCGTTCATCCAGCCCCCGTTTCAGTTCTGCATAATTTTCAATAATCCCGTTATGAACCACCGCGATCTTTTTTGCTTCATCAAGGTGAGGGTGCGCATTTATCTCGCTTGGAACGCCGTGAGTGGCCCAGCGCGTGTGCCCTATGCCGATTGTTCCCGTCAGATGACTGGCGGATGTTTTGGCGTCCGAGATTTTTCCAAGATGTTTGTAGACGGAAAGTTCAGGAGCGAGAGTAGCTATCCCAAACGAGTCATATCCCCGGTATTCTAACGAAAGAAGGCCTTTCATGCATATAGGAGCTGCTTCATGATACCCGATATAGCCGACAATCCCGCACATTTTACATCACCATAGTGTTATCGGGAATCTCTTTTTCGAGGAGCTTTCCGCCTTCGATGCTGACATTGTTTCCTATTACCCCGTCCTTGATGGCGGTAAACGGTCCGATCGTTACACGATCCCCGCAAACGGAACTGGATTTTTCAGAGAATGACGAGAGATGATCCCGGCAGATACACCCCTCGCCCATGATCGTATCAACGATCCTGGAGTGAGAGCCGAGCACACAATCGTTCATGATGATACTGTTTTCAATGCAGGTGAACGGTTCGATCGTAACGCGTGATCCTATGCAGGTGTTCGGGCCGATATATACGTGCGGTCCGATTTTACCTCCCTCTCCGATAACGACCGGACCGAGAATCACGGTGCCCGGACCCAGACTGTTTTTCTTTCCGATAACGGCATGCCCCTGCACCGTGACGCATTTATCGATAGTACCCGAAACTGAGTCCACCACCTGCGTGAGCAGGTGTTTATTTACTGATAGCAGATCTTTTGGAGAGACCGCATCCTGCCAGTCGCTTGCCGCAACGATGGAAAACTGCATCCCTTCCTTTATTCGGTTCTGCAGGGATTCGGGAATCGTTTGTTCACGTATTTTTTGAATGAACTCCTGCGTAAAGATATACACACCGCAGCTTACCAAGGCTCCGGGCGGAACATCTGCCGGTTTCTCTACGATACGTGTAAGATTCCCGTCGTCTCCAAAGATTACACCGAAGTTCGAAGGCGAGACGTGGCGTGCAACCAGCAGGGCATTATCCTTGTCCAGTATGGACCGCAGCGACTCGGGATCGATGTAGTTGTCTCCGGCAAGGACGAGGGTCTTTGTATGCACATACTCCTTTGCCATGGAAAGGGCATGCGCTGTTCCCAGCTGCTTTTCCTGTACAACCACATTCACAGGAATTGGATAGGTGTTCAGGAACGTCATTACCTGTTCTTTTCTGTAACCGACGACCACTGTGATGTCACGGATACCTGCCGCAACGACCGAGTTTAATACATGCTCGAGAATAGGGCGGTTTGCCACCGGGAGCATGACCTTCGGGCGGTTTTTCGTCAGGGGACGAAGTCTGGTTCCTTCACCAGCAGCAAGGATCACTGCCTGAATATGTGTCATCTTACTTCACCACCGTTTTGTCTTCGATCGTCCCTGTGACGAGTGTATGAGGAGCAACTCTCGTCCCGCTGCCGATCGAAGACCCGGTGTTTACGGAACAGTTGATCCCAAACAGCACATCATCCCCGATGACTGCTCCGAATTTCTTTCTGCCGGTTGATCTTCCGCCTACCTTTACCGGTCCATGATCGTGACGAAGATTTGCGATTTTTGTGCCGGCCCCGAAGTTACATCTGCTTCCAATCACGCTGTCGCCGATATAATTGTAATGCGGGATCTTTGTATCATCAAAAATGATGGAGTTTTTGATCTCGACGGCATGGCCTATGTGACAGTTGTTTCCAACCGTCGTTCCGGGCCGAAGATAAGCATTCGGACCGACGACGGTGTTTTCGCCGATAATACAGGGACCTTCGATGTATGTCCCGGATTTGATGACGGATCCTTTTCCAAGAATCAGCTGACCTTTTACGATCACGTTTTCTTCAATCGTTCCGTTTAATTCGCTTGAAATGGTCTCCAGAAGATATTCGTTTGCCGTCAGCATATCCCAGGGATAACCCACATCCATCCAGACGGACAAGGGATACGCGGTAAGTTTTCCTTCACCGATATAATCAGTCAAAGCATCGGTCAGTTCATACTCCCCACGGGTCGACAGTGAAAGTTTTTTTAGGATGGCAAATATTTCAGAATCGAAGAGATATGCCCCCGCATTGATTATGTTTGATTTAGGGTGAAGCGATTTTTCTTCCAGCGAGGTGATTCTGTCATTTGCCACGGTCACCACGCCGAAGCTTTCCGTGTGTGTTGTCGTCGAGGTGGCCATGACCGGACTTGGAAGACCGAGAATATTTGTCAGATCGGATCTTTCAAGGATCATATCCCCGTTCAGCATGAGAAATGTATCATGAATGAACGGCTCGACGGTTTTCAGGGCATCCGCCGTCCCCATCTGTCTCCTTTGAACAACATACTGGATCGATACGCCGAATTTTGAACCGTCGTCAAACCATGTACGGATCGCTTCTTCATGATATCCTACTACGAGAAGAATCTCCGTAATGCCGGCATCCCTCACATTTCCGATGAGATGTTCAAGCATCGGCTTTCCCGCTAAAGGCAGCATTACCTTCGGCCGGGACGTCGTGAGGGGCCGCATACGCGATCCTTCACCTGCTGCAAGAATTACACACTGCATATATTACTCCCTGATCTGATGAATTGCATCACGGATTTTGTTCATACCTGATTCCAGCATCCGTTTTGCATCGTCTTTTGTTCTTCCTTCAGCTGTACAGCGGATCTTCGGCTCGGTTCCGCTTGCACGAATGAGGCACCAGCCGTTTTCTTCTTCGGATATTCTAATACCATCCGTTGGGTTTTCGGCGCCGAGTCCGGAAAGGATGTCTTTTGCATTCTTTGTCTCCAAAGAATCGCGGAGAATGGTATATCTCGGCATGGCATCCAGTTCCTCGGCAACATTCCATTCGCCCGATATTTCGGCAAAAAGTGCCGCCGCGTAGGGTCCGTCGGGGCAAAGAGAATGTTTCGGGAAGATCCAGCTTCCCGACGGCTCGCCGCCGAATGTCCCCCATGAGATAAGTTCCTCGGAAACAAAACTATCCCCAACCGGCGTTCTTCTGACCTCGGCGATCTCTTCGATCGCCATGGATGCATCAACTGTAGTCACAACCTGTTTTGCATCCAGATATTTTGCAAAAAGCATAAGAAGATGGTCCCCGTCGATATACCGCCCCAGATTGTCAAACGCCATCATCCGGTCAGCATCCCCGTCGTTCACGACTGCACAGCCGGCATTGATTTTCTTCATCAGTTTCGGGATGTGCAGAAGATTTTTTTCCAGCGGTTCAGACGGCCGGGCAAACTTTCCAGAAGGATCGCAGTTTACCGGAATAACTGTCGCACCTGACTCTTCAAAGAGTTTCGGCGTGATTTGCCCGCCGGCTCCGTTGCCGCAGTCTACGATTATGGTGAGGTCTTCTGGAATGCAGACCGAGGCAAGGATCGCTTCTTTATGCGGCGTAATAAGATCGGCATCCGTAACGGAACCCTGCTCGTTCCATGAGCTCCAGAATGGATGGTCTATTTCCTCTTCGATCTCTTTTTGCTGAGCGAGGGTGTAGGATGAGCCGTCGGACCGGAAAAGTTTGATACCGTTATAGGGTTCCGGATTATGCGAAGCCGTGATCATAACTCCCGCATCGGCAAACCCGGCACCGAAGGCAACGGTCGGCGTGGGACAGATTCCTCCGTAGACAACGTCTGCTCCGCCGCTGATCAGTCCCGAGATCACGGCGTGCGCGAGAACATCCCTGCTGGTTCGTGAATCTGTTCCAAGAACGACATGTTTTGCATGTTTTGCAACCGCCGCCCCGACAATAGGTGCTAGAGATAGTAGGCGCTGATCAAACAATTGTCTGATACCGGACGAACCAAAAAGCATAGTGAATTATTTTATGTGTTGAATGGAGTTAAATTATTAGGTCCCATAGGGACACCAGGCCTTTTTTCCAAGAAGAGCGACAACGCCGGCACATGAAGGACCGAGAAATAAAAGCTCTTTTTCCAGATGGATTGCTTCATCTATTTCTCCGAGATGGTCAGTGTTCAAAAGTGCATCGCCGGTCACGAGAACCACGTCGGCATCTTCCAGAAGTAAGGCCTGATTTATCCCCGGAATGTCGCGGCCAAGAATGTAAACATTTTTTCCGGAGAGAGACGTCGTCAGTTCTTCAAGGCAGTCCTCAAAGTTTACCGTAGGGCAGGGCCCAAGTTTTCGAATCAACATCAGAAAACCTGCAACGGCCGTCAAAGCTCCCGCCGCGGCAGCTTTTGTTTTCGGAGATTTCAAGGGTGCATTGTAGAGATTTTCGAGGCGCATCTTTGCGCAGAAAGGTTCGGTAGATGAAATCTCGGCAACCCTCCCTCCAAAACACACCTGAAGACAACTGCCCGAACAGAACTGACAGATGTGGTTTTCAGGCCGGCTAATATACACAAGGTCCCCGTCTTCGGTACCCATTCCATGCGCAACGTCATGAAGTTTTTTTACAGCATCATGTAGTATCATACTCTATCCTCAACTAATACAACTCTTGCAGGTGAGGCATCCGCCCCCTCAATTTTCAGCGGCAGGGCAATCATCCGATACACCCCATCCAGAATATTCGAAAGATCCAGCATTTCGATGATGATGATGCCGTTTTCCAGTAAAAAACGATGAACATCATCATCTCCTATGGAGGGGGTATCGCAGCCAACCGTTTTGATGTCAGCCAGCAGGAGTTGTTTTGCCGTCTCCAAAGATAATGGAGCGGCATTTTTGAAAAGAACCGCCGTGCAGTTTCTTGTCGGCATTAGAGGCGGGGTTACAACCTCGGCAGACGTAATCAGGTTTTCCAATGCCAGTTTGTCGACAGGAATTCCATTTTCGAAATAATGCGCGGGGGCATCGATGTGGGTCCCGGTGTGCGTGCCAAGGGACAGAGATGAGATGAAGGCATCTCCCGTTTTCATCCTGATCAAAGAAAATTCAGGATCCCCGGGATAGACATACATCCCGGGATGCAGACCGACACTCACATCATGGACCTTCATCTAAAATCCGTGGTCAGCCGAATCGATCGCATTCTCGATCTGCTTCTGGAGGGCATCCGGCAGACCTTCGATTCTGACGTCCAAAAATCCGCGGATGATGGTGGCGGTAGCTTCCTCCTCCGAGAGTCCGCGTGCCATGAGATATTCTATTTCATCTCTGGCGATCTTTCCGACAGCCGCCTCGTGGGACAGTTCGATGTCGACGACGCGTCCGTCGATCTCAGGGATCGCGTGCATAACGCCGTCTTTTAGGATCAGTCCGCGGCATTCGATATGTCCTTTCGTCTGCGGGACTTCGGCAATGATAGCTCCTCTGGATATGATCGTTCCACCGTTTGTAATGGCGCGGGTGATCAGTTCGGCACTGGTATTCGGCGCCTGAAGAACGGCTCTCGATCCGGCATCAATGTGTGATCCGGTTCCGGCGACGATCACGCTCGAAAAACGGGCGACCGCCCCCTTGCCTTTGAGATAAGCGGTTGGATACATCTGTACCATTTTCGTCGGGCGCATACAGACATAATTAGAAATGAATGTTCCCCCCTCTTCGACAATGGTCGCCGTACGCGGGAAAACTTCGATCTCTTCGCCCCAGGTATGGATCATCGTCGAGGTAACTTTGGCATTTTTCCCGACATATATCTCATTGATCCCGTAGTGTGCCCCTTCTTTTGTTTTCAGAGAGCTTGCACATCCGGCGATCAGATGAACTTCGGACCCATCTTCAGCAATGACGATATTGTGGACGGTCTGAATCGTATCACCCTGCATAAACATACAGCTCTGAAGGGGAAAAGTGGTTTTCGCTCCTTTGTGGGCGATGATGACATATCCTCTTTGAGGGTGTTCAGAAACGTACTTCGTGTACTGATCTTTGTCTGCCGGGACGACCTTCCAGCAGTATTCCTTGAGCCACTCGTATTTTTCGAGCGCTTTTTCGATCATAAGTACTTCAACGCCTTCCGTCTGGGAACCTGCGTGAAGGTTATGGTCGTTGACGAGGAGGAAACTCCCTGCAAGTCCTTCCATGGAATCCGTGTGGATTCCGGTCAAGGCAAGACGTTCTTTATCTTCGGGACTGATCCCTGAGAATCCATTCATTTCCGGCATGATATACAGTCCTTGTATCCTGATGTTTTCACACTTTTGAGAATTTCACGCGGGTTCCCGCTGCACTGCAGATATCCGTCGATCAGAACATATCCGACATCCGCCTCGAGATAATCGAGGATATATCCGGTGTGCGTGATGATAAGTCCGGATTTGGTTCGGTTTTTCATGTGGATCTCCTTCTCGAGAAGGGATGCCGCAGCGTTTCCGAGAAGAGCCATATTTTCCACATCAACACCGCTTTCCGGCTCATCCAGCATCACAAAAGACGGATTCTGAACGGTAAGCTGCAGAATTTCACTGCGTTTTATCTCGCCGCCGGAAAATCCCGCATTAACATCCCTGTCAAGGAATTCGGTCATGTGCAATTTTTTCACGATTATTGGGATGCGTGCTTCATCGATGTTATTTATCGCAGTGATGAACTTGCCGAGTTTCAGACCGGATATTGTAGGCGGACGCTGGAACATGATGCCCATTCCGAGTTTTGCACGTTCGTGAACCGGTTTATGCGTAACGTCAACACCATTGAAGATTATTTTACCGGAGGTTACTTTGGAAGAAGCAAAGCCCATAATTGTACGAAGAAGAGTGGTTTTTCCTGACCCGTTCGGGCCTAGGAGGACATGGGTCTGTCCGTCAGGCACGGTGAGCGATATGCCGTGCAGAACTTCACGTCCGCCAACTTCCATATGCAGGTTTTCGATCTCAAGCATGAAAAATCAAGTAAGTGTTACGTCGTCTGTAATTGTAAAGATGTGTATTTGATCTGTGCATCCCCCGCGGTTCAGCTGAGTAATCCATCATTTTTTGCAGATAATTTTGGACACAATGCGTGAGTAAATTTCAGAAATACTTCATATTTGCGTTTAAAATATGATTTTTAAAACGGTGCCAGGGGCATTATCGCACCGCGCGGTCCGGGATATATATACTCTGACGTTGATTTTTGTTTATGACGAGCATTGCGTTAAACTCAATCGCAAAACGTGCAGAAGGATACACCATTATTCAGAGAAGAAATCAGCTTTCGAAGCTTTGCTGGTTTGCATCCGACAATTCCGACTCAGGATCCGTTGCAAAAGATCTGAATTATCTCATCTGCTGATCGGATCCGATGCAGATTCAAAGCAAGGCATTCATACCGGGAGTGTTTCTGAAAACCGAAACCCCAAAGGCGGGTTACGGAGAAATTCCCGGAACCTATGAGATTGATACACCAGAGGGTGCCTGTCTTGCGAAAAAAACCACCTTGATTCACTCCGGATATGGTATTTCCGAGGAAAGGGTGCGCGATCGGTGCATGCGGGAATTAACACTCGTTCCCGGCATCGGTCCCAGGCGCGCCTTTGAACTGCGCAGAAAAGGGCATCTCTATCTGACCGATTTGGGAGATACCTGCTGGGGAGACAGCGCATCCGAGATCGCGGACGTGATCGAAAATGATACGCCAAAAGATATCTGCCGCCTGTTTCAGGATGCCCGCAGGGGAAATGACCCGCTCCTTCTGGGTTTTTCTCATGCTCTTCCAAAAGAGAATCTTCTGTATTTCGATATTGAAACCCTCGGCATGTTTCAGTCTCCGATCATCCTTTTCGGATGCGGTTTCTGGAAAGAGAATGAACTTACCGTCGTTCAGTATCTGCTTCGCGATATTATGGATGAACCTGCCGCTCTCTATTTAACGAATCAACTGTTCCGTAAACACGCCCATGTGGTTACCTATAATGGAAAAGGGTTCGATGTTCCGTATCTGAATAATCGTCTCTCCTATTACGGGGAGAGAACGGTCACCCCCAACCTTCATTTCGACCTGCTGTATCCCACCCGGAGATTATACGGGAGAGATATGCCCGACTGCTGTTTAGGGACAGTTGAAAAATATATCCTGCAGAGACCGAGAACCGATGATCTGCCGGGATATCTCGTTCCGGCATATTATCAGAATTATCTGCGTACCCGGGACGTTTCAAAACTTGTCCCGATCGTAGAACATAATGAACTTGATGTAGCGAATCTATCTCTCCTTCTCAAAACAGAATGCGAGGCCATCTATGGATGAAGAACAGATGTACATAAAATGCGAGGAGGCGAAAGATCCAGAGTATCAAACCCCTCACTTTCCGGTCTCGGAGAAGCTTGTCCGTTACCTTGCAGAGAAAAAGATTCAACTCTATACGCATCAGGCGGATACCTTTGACCATGTTTTGGAAGGGAAGAATGTTATTATTACCACCCCTACCGCGTCGGGAAAGACCCTTGCCTACGCGCTTCCCGTTTTTGAGGGTCTGATCGCGAATCCGGAAGCGACTGCATTGTTCATATATCCTACTGAGGCGCTGACCCGCGATCAGCTGCTCTTCCTGAAATCTCTTGACGCCAATCTTCGCGCACGTACAAAACCGGCGATCTATGACGGAGACACCCGGCAGGAACTTCGTTCAAAGATCCGGTCAACCTCGCGAATCATTCTCACCAATATGTATGAACTCCACCATATTCTTGCATGGCGCGCAAAATGGGGAGACTTCTTGGCGAATCTCTCCTATGTTGTGGTGGATGAGGCACACAGATATCGGGGAATCTTCGGATCCAACACTGCTCTTCTCTTGAGAAGACTGCGCCGCGTCTGTAATTATTACGATGCCGACCCGCAGTTTCTTCTTTCATAGGCTACCCTTGGAAATGCCGGGACGTTTGCCGAGACATTTACCGGCCTGCCGTTTATTGAGGTGGATAATGACGGCTCCCCCCGGGCGAAACGCATATTTCGCATCTATTCTCCGCAAAATAAAAGCAGTATCTCCGCTGCCGCCGAACTGGTCACCGCCCAAATGGAGGCAGGGATGCAGACCTTATGCTTTACCAGTTTACGAAAAGCCGCCGAGATCACTGCCATACGATGCAGGGAAGAACAGCCTCTCGGTAAAATCGCATCATACCGCGGAGGATATCGTCCGTCCGAGTGGCGGGATATTGAGTCAGCGCTGAAAACAGGAAGTATGTCCGGTGTTATCAGCACAAACGCATTGGAAGTCGGCATAGATGTCGGCGGTCTTGACTCTGTAGTCATAAGCGGATTTCCGGGTTCCATGATTTCTGTTCTCCAGCAGGCCGGGTGTGCCGGAAGAAACCGAAAGGATGCATTGATCACGTTTATCGCCGGTCAAAATCCCATCGACCAGTATTATGCGAGAAACCCCGAGGCTTTTTTCAATGCGCCGCAGGAAGAGGTGATCCTTGGAATTCACAATCCCTACCTGCTCTCATCTCATCTCCTGTGCGCCGCCGCCGAACTTCCTTACAGGGTTGAGCGTGACCGGCAATACATCGGTGATGCAGCGATGGACATCCTTGATTCTCTCAAGGATGCCCATCTCCTCGCCATTACATCGAAAGGGTATGTATACTGCGGCGGAGATAACCCGGCGGAGAATACACCGTTCTTTGGAATGAATGAAACTTCATGGTCGGTACGTTGTGAAAACACCATAATTTGATTGTAAATTATGGGGAAGTTCAGGTTTCATCACATTTATGCGGTTATTCAGTGATCGAATATGATCAGATCGTAACCGCCTGCGAACTCGACGTCGCACCAAGACAATTCACGACGAAAGCCTGCTGGATTACTATTGATGAGGAATGCGGCATCGGTGCGGACGCATTTCCCGGGTCTCTTCACGGGGCAGAGCATGCTCTCATAGATGCTATGCCGCATTATGTCTTTTGCGACAGATCAGACATAGGAGGAGTGGCAACACCCTTCCATAGTGATACGCTCGCTCCAACCATTTTCATGTATGACGGCGTTAAAGGAGGCATCGGCATCGCAGAAAAAGCAGCCGATCTCTTTGCCGATATTCTTACCTTTGCCCGTGAACTGGTAACCGGTTGTCCCTGCACGGACGGGTGTCCGTCATGTATTCACTCACCAAAATGCGGAAATAACAATCAACCCCTGAATAAAGCAGGTACGGCTGAACTTCTCGAATACCTCGAAGGCGAATCCAAAAAACCGTTGTCTATAAATAATTCCGATGTAAATTCTTACTATAGGTTTCAACCATGAAAATCGAGCATATTGGTGTATCATCCGCAGCATTTGTTGTGGGAGGAGTTTTGGCTGTCCTCTGGGCAATCCTTGGAATAATCAAAGGTGTCCTGCTGATGTTCAATCTTCAGCTAGACGTAGGATTCACACTCGGACTCGGTCTGGGTGTTGTTGATATCCTTGCTTACTTCATCGTTTACGCACTCGCAGGCTTCATCATCGGCATGATTGCCGGTGCAATTTCCGCGGCTGCCTACAACAAAACCGTCAAACTCTTCGGCGGGCTTGAGATTTCACTGAAAGAATAAAAGTAACATCAACTCATTATTTTTATCGAGACGGTTATTTTTGGTATTTAAACAGAAATTCCCCGGAATCTCTCAATTCCTAAATCACTGATTTTTTACTAGTGTTTTTCCTATTGATATCCGACAGCAGTACATTCGATATTCAATCAAAGCGCTCAACGGCACACGGAGAAAATAGGGAATAAATCAGGCAGAGCCGAATTAAGAACACATAAAATAAAGATATGTGTGAGAATCTCACAAAGGATAATTGATTATTTTTGTTCGGTTAAGACGTCTTTGAGACTCTCTTCAAGGAAGTCCAGCCCTTTTCTGACATCGTCAAGATTCTTTCCGCCGGTTAAGATGATCTTTCCGGAAGAGAAGAGCAGTGCAACGATTTTCGGATCTTTGATCCGGTATACGAGACCTGGGAACTGTTCCGGCTCATACTCGATCGCTTCAAGGGAGAGGGTTGCGACCACATGGTTCAGGTTGATAAACCGGCCGATGTCGTAGGAACAGACTATGTTGGTCACGGCAACCCGCGGGACATCCAGCACATTTACGCCCGCTTCTTTCAGGGAGGCAAACACCTTTGCGAGACCCTCATCCAATGCTGCTTCATTTCTGATTCCGGTAAGCACGACCTTTCCCGAGGAAAAGATGAGCGATGCCATTTTCGGACTGTCTATACGATACACTGCACCGGGGAAACGTTTTGTATTGAGTTCACACCCGTCAATTTTTTCAGAGATCTCTGCAAGATCAATTTCTTCGGCAATTACGCCGGAGGCGACGATATTTTCAATCTTCAGAGTGGAGTATGTTTTCCCATCCATCTTTATTAAATGGAGCACGGAGAAGCATAATACTTCGCGTTAGCAGCGGGTTAGCTTTCATTCGGAAATGCAAGGGGGTTTATATAAAATCCATCAGCAGCTTAGCATATTTCTAAAGAAAAAAAAGAATTGCAGACAGGATTTTCAATCTGAAATCAGGTCATTCATCCTGCATTGGTTCGTGATACGACCTGCGCTCTTCGACATGGCCGTCCACATACCGTGCGAACCGGTTTTCACCGATGTCGTGGACGGGGTCTGGGACATCCCACGGCCAGCCGCCGAATGCCGTCTGCCGGTAGTCACGGTAGGCTTCCAGGATTTCATCCGTGGTGTTCATTACGAACGGTCCGTATCTGGCGATCGGCTCCTCGATCGGCTCTCCCTCCAGAAGGAGCAGGGAACTTCGGGCATTTCCGGCATGTACGAAAATATCTTCGTCTCCCAAAAGAACGATTCTCGAGTATGGACCTATCTCCTTTGTGCCGACCACGATTTTATCGCCGTCATAGAAGTAGAGATTACGGGAGATCGTCGAAGTAACAGCCGGGATACGAAGTTCCGCTCCCGGATCCAGGCGGATAAGCAGGATCCTGACATGATTTCTCGGGTCGGCAGCCCACGAAGCCGGCGACGGGACGGGCGCAATTCTACCGTCCCATTCACCGTCGATCAGCCGGATCACACTCATCTTTCCGCCTGCATCCCAGGAGGTGATGACGGGTATGTCTTCGGTCCAGAGCATCCGGTAATGAGGCTGTGCTAGTTTGTCCTTTGCCGGAAGGTTCAGCCATATCTGGAAAAGTTCAAGCGGGTTTTCCCGGTCCGCATGCACGAGCGGAAACATTTCCGCGTGCTGACAGCCGCTTCCGGCGGTCATCCACTGAACATCGCCGTTACAATATCTTCCTGCGGCGCCGAGCGAATCGGAATGATCCACGTATCCCTGTATCGTGATCGTGACCGTCTCGAATCCTCTGTGGGGATGGACCGGGAATCCGGGAACCCGCTGACCGTGATACATGCGAAACCCGTTTTTTATGACGAAATCGTTTCCCAGATTTCTGCCGGAAAGAGAGACAGCCGGACCAAGGTCTCGTTCTCCTTTTGGATACATGTCCTTATGATGAGCACAGAAAAGAAACGGATTGTCCGTTGCAAACGGAAAGCCGAGTCTTTCAACACGGATAACTTCTTTCTCTGCCATTTCGCTGTTATGTGAATAGAACTCCCCAATCCATTATATATTTGTGGGAGACGGACATCGAGCCGCCGATATCTGCCGATTTTCTCTTTAGAGGCGTAAAGGAATTTTCGCGGTCTTCCATGAAAATTCCATCTTCCCGAGGTATAATATGCGGGAACGATCAATATTATGGAGAATTTCTAACAACCTTTTTTTTGACAGAAAGTACTTTCTTTTCGTACGTTGAGTAGTATGTATGGGGACTTTCAGCAGCTTTGGTCTCAACCAGGCATATCACGAACGTTATGAAAAACTTGGCGACCGTCTCTCCGACGTTGGTAAAACACTTGATTGGGATGTGTTTCGCCCTCTTCTTGAATCCATGTATGCAAATAAATCCGGCAAGGGCGGTCATCCCAATGTCGATGTCATACTTATGTTCAAGATTCAGCTTCTGGAAGTCTGGTATAATCTGTCTGATCTCGCTGTTGAACGTGAAATTTATGATCGTCTTTCTTTTTGGCATGGTAAGTGAGGGCGTTAGCCCGAAACGGTGAGCAAGATTCGATCTTGCGAACTCTTGGCTGTCCTGACAAAATACCCGACAATTCAACGATCTGGTTATTTCGGGAGCGCATGTCCGAATCAGGCGTTGATACAGTGGTCTGGCAGGAGTTTCAGAGACAACTTGACCTGAAAGGTCTGAAAATTGAACAAGGTATGATTCAGGATGCAACGTTTGTGTATGCTGAACCCGGTCATTGTAAGAAAGACACGCCGCGAGGAGATCAGGCAAAAACACGACGGGATAAAGATGGAAAAATCATGTCCAAGAACGGCAAAATGCACTATGGCTATAAACTTCATACCATCATGGATACGACGCACGATCTTATTCGACGCATTGAAACCACCACGGCAAATGTTCATGATAGTCAGGTGGACCTCTCAGAAAAAGGAGAAGTGGTCTATCGGGATCGGGGATATCAGGGAGCAAAATGCAAGGGATATAGTGCCACAATGAAAAGGGGAGCGAGAGGTCATCCCATTGGCATACGAGATAAACTGAGAAATCGGCGAATAAGTAGGAAGAGATCAAAGGGCGAGAGACCCTATGTAGTGATCAAAAATATCTTTCATGCAGGGTTGGTAAAGGTAACAACGCTGCAAAGAGTACGAGTGAAAAATATGCTGGCTGCATTTTGTTATAATATCTATCAGGTGAAAACGATTCAAAACAGAGTGTAAATTTAAAAAAAAAACGTCAAGGAATAATGGGTATTCTTCTTTTTTTGGGGGGGGTGAGGGGGTATGGATGTAGCCAATCTCCTATACATGACATCCCAGGAAAACATGGAAAAACGCCTCGAAGAACTCGAACGCGACTATGCCGACCTCATGGAACGGGTCCGCGACCTCGAACTCCA
>NIZU01000104.1 GCA_003315675.1 Methanocorpusculum sp. MCE | reverse complement strand
TGCCTGGTTGAGACCAAAGCTGCTGAAAGTCCCCATACATACTACTCAACGTACGAAAAGAAAGTACTTTCTGTCAAAAAAAAGGTTGTTAGAAATTCTCACGTTTATAGAAGACGTAACTTCTGTTCAACCTTATCGAAAAATCCCCTGCCTACATCTACAAAGAGAGCCGGATCCGGGGATTTTCGAATGAGCAGCGTGGCATTTTCGCCGATCTCATACTGATCCTGACCGTCGATCACGAGAAGAGCAGGTTTGACTGAAACCAAGCGGATCTCTACTTCACTCTTGGAATTGATCAGATATGGGCGGGAAGACAGCATGTAGGGTGCAAGGGGAACCAGAAGCATAGCCTCGATCGTCGAGTCGACGATCGGTCCGCCGGCGCTCATCGCATACGCGGTAGAACCGGTCGGCGTCCCGATGATCAGACCGTCGGCGCGGAACTCGTCGATCTGTCTGCCGTTGACGAATACGGCGAACTTCAATATTTTTGCCTGACGAGAGGTCACGATGACCGCCTCGTTTAGGGCCGAACCAACGGATTTGCCATTGTATTCAATAGAGATCCGCATGCGGGGATCGAGCGGGAGCGGCAGGGAGAGGGACGTCAGGATCTCTTCGGCTTTATCCCGTTCGATATCCGTCAGGAATCCGACCTGGCCCTGATTAATCCCGACGACAGGGACCTGATGATCCAGCATTCTGATGGTCCGAAGCACACTTCCGTCGCCGCCGAGAACAACGATCAGATCCGCTGAAAAATCTTTGGACAGCGAGACCGGAGCGTATCCAAGTTCAGCGGCGACCGACTGTTCATACACGACGTCGTGTCCCTGGTCACGAAGCATCCATCCAAGGGACTGGGCAAGTTCGACTGGTTCTTTCAGATCGATCCGGGATACAATACATATCTTCATTGCAGCCTCACGATTTCTGAAACTTTTTTATGGATCGCAGGGGTTGCTGCGAGAAGCATGCGGCCGGAACAAACATCGTCCGGAAAAGATACGGGAGATCCATCGGGAGATGTTACAACACCGCCGGCCTCCTCGCAGATGAACATTCCTGCAGCAGCGTCGGTGATCCTCAGGGTATTTCTGAGATCGAGAAATCCTTCGATCCTTCCGCAGGCGACATAGCAGAGTTCAAGTGCGGAAGCTCCGAATTTTCTTCCCCTTCGGGTACGAAGACCTTTCTCTAAAAGTGAGATGAGTTCAGGAGCGCGGGCATAGATGCTCATTGCAGCGGTGTTCAGTTCGGTCTTTTTCGACACGCGAATGGGTTTTCCATTCAGAAAAGAACCATTCCCGCGGACCGCCGTGAAGGTTTCGCCGTTTGCAAGATTTCGGACGTATCCGGCAACCATCTTCTCGCCGTCTGAGAGTCCGATGGACAGCGCATAAAATGGGATGCCCACACCTGCATTGAATGAGCCGTCCACCGGATCAAGATAAGCAATGCCTGACTCCCCGCCGATATCCAGAACCATCCCAGCCTCCTCCGAAAGAAGGGCACGGCAGACTTTGCGTGATCGAAATACTGCAAGGATGATATCCTCGGCGATTTTGTCAAGGCGTTCGGTCGGGGTATTATCCGCACCCATACAGAGCTCTTCAGCACCATACTCTGTCCCGATCAGCGGAGCCAATGCTTCCTCGATCATGGGAGCAACTTTGTCGCAAACAAAAAGAAACTCTGTCGGATCCATACGTACTTGTTCTATTGGAGGGATATCCACATGAATTCTTGCCTATGCATTATTGCCGTAACACTCATAAGCAATCACCTCCCATACTTAGAGAGATATACTATGAAGGAACAGACTGAAGTTGGAAAACTGAAAGAAGGTCGTTACGTTGTCGTCGACGATGAACCATGCAAGATCCAGAGCATCTCCATCTCCAAACCAGGAAAACACGGCGCAGCAAAGGCAAGATTAGACGTTGTCGGTCTTTTTGACGGACAGAAACGCTCGGTTGTCTCTCCAACCTCGGCAACGGTCTATGCACCAATTGTAGAGAGAAAGACCGGTCAGATTCTGACGATCGCAGGAAACGTCGTCACGTTCATGGATATGAAGGACTTCAATAACTTTGAACTTGTTGTGGAGGATGAACACATTCTGGCAACCTTCCAGCCGGCTCAGGAAGTTCCCTACATCGAGTCACTCGGCAAGCGTAAGCTTGACCTCTAAGACTGCACAATAATCCATATATGCAGTCTTTCTCTAACACTCTTTTTGCCGATGCTGAAAGCGAATATTCTGATGCATCATATGTGATATTTGGCGTTCCCTTCGATGGGACAACCTCTTTTAAAGCGGGATGCAGAGACGCGCCTGCTGCGATCCGTCAGGCATCATACAACATCGAGACATACAATCCCCATTACGACATAGAGCTTCCCGACATTCCGTTTCACGATATGGGTGATATTTATGCAGAATGTCTGCCCGATCTCGTTGTGGCTCAAGTGGAAGATGTTGTTCTCGACCTGGTGAAAGACGGGGAAATCCCGGTAATGATCGGGGGGGAGCATTCGATAACGATCGGCGCTGTAAGAGCTCTATCTCCATCCTGGTATGTTGTCTGCGATGCCCATCTGGATATGCAGGATGAATACCGGGGATCTGCATATAATCACGACTGCGTAACCGCACGCGTGAGCGAGATCACGCCAAATATCATCATTCTTGGAGCCCGAAGCGGATCACGGGACGAGTTTGCACGTGCCAGGGAAAAGTATCATCTCTATACAGCAGATGAGATCAGAGACAGAGGGATTAAACCCGTTCTGGATGAGATTAAAGCGCTGATGGGCGATGCTGATCTGTATCTTTCGATCGATGCGGACTCCATTGACTGCTGTCTGACTCCCGGCCTTGGCACGCCGGAACCATTCGGGCTTACTCCGGGAGAGGTGCGGGACGTTGTAAGAACTCTTGCCAAAAATGCCGTCGGATTTGATTATGTGGAGGTGCTTCCAAACGATGCGGGTCAAACCGCGATGGTTGCAGCCCATATCATCCGCGAGTTCATTGCAGGTCACGCCAGCGTATCGAAATGAAACTTCGGGTTCATCCCCATGATCATCATCAATATGCTTTTTTGTAGAAGAATGCGTTTAACCTAACACGCAGCTTACAGCTAAAAAAAAAGGAGGGAGGAGTTAGGCCTGAACAAAGGTCAGGAGTTCTTTTCCATTTTCATCGGTGATTATCAACTGTGAATCTACGATAGAGTAGCCGGCCGACATTTTAAGCGCATTGAAAAATGCAAATTCAGCCTGCATCTGCTCTTCGGTTCCCGCCATCATTGTAGAGATGATGTCATCGCCAATGGAGAGGGTATTCCCGGACGTTGTGTAGGACCCGCCGTAGATGTTGACCGGTGCCTGAGCTCCAAACGAACCATTGGGGTTGAACGTAACGGTGACATTATTATCTGAGGCAAGGAACCATTTCCCGGAGATGGCCGGGATTTCTTTGAAGATCAGGATGATATTGCCGGCGTTGTCGGAGAGGATAAGCGAACCGTTAGTTATTTTATATGCGGCTGCATTGGCAAGGGCAGCATAATACTTCTGCTCCTGTTACATCAAATCGGCGGGACCGGCCATCTTGGTTGATCCAATACCGCTGATGTTGAGTTTTCCACCCTGACCAAGGGTGATCATACCAAAGTAGTTATTTACACCACTGTTTCCGGATATGTTGGTGTCGGTGATCTCAAGAGTGATATCACCGATGATTGACGTGTTGTCGCTACCTATACCTGTGAGAACCCAGTTTCCTTCAGGGGATTCACTTTCAGGACTTATGCATCCTGCAGCAAATATAACTGCCCCGATTATTACGAGAGCTGAGAACACGAGTGTTGTGTGCTTCATATCCTATTATTGGCTGCCGGATGTCATAAGTCTGGTCATAACTACAAATAATTTCACAGTTATTAATGATTATATTTACAATATATTTTGATTTTTAATAATTTTCTTTAAAAAAAGAGAGCAACACATTGACACAGGCAGAATAAAAGATATGTTAACATCCAAGAATTACCAAACAAACTGTTTGTATGACCCCTAAAACGGATGAGATCGTTGGTACTTGGTATGCAGATCAGGAATATTACGATCTTGGAGCCTATTTTAATCTGAAATACGTTTTCGCCCCGGATGGTAAGGTTACCGAGTTCTGGTACGGTGTAGAGGATGGAACTCTCCAGAAGCAGTTTGATTTGATTTGGGAAAAGGACAGTGAGGGAGAATACACCCTCAATGATGGAAAAGATTTTCGCAAGTATACAATTTCCAATGACAAACTCTGCGATGGAGATTTTTCCCTGTATTATCACCGCGGATAACATTATCTCTTTTCCCTTTCCGTCCCGATATATGCAGGATACGGATCCGTGTCCGGATAGATCATGACGGAAAAGAAAAAAAACATACCACAAACGAAAGCTCACGCTCAGCAAAAAAACATTACAAAAAACACCGCAAAACAATAAAGTAAGGGGGTGCAGCGTTGACCACTTCCCGAGAATTCGCATATCTCAGTACAATAGCCGACGTAAGAGAGCTTAACTGCCGGGTTCGGAATGGGTCCGGGTGGAGCCTCTCTGCTATGGCCGCATGATCCCCCAAGCCAAGTTCCCGATTTGAACGGGAGTAGAGTTGCTCTGCAGGCAACCGCGTGGCCGCTCCGCCAACTTGGCACAGTAATCTGGCATAGTATATGTGCCGTTACTGTTTATAAAGGATATACCTTTAGGTTTTGCATTCGGATAACGTCTGGGCACAGCGGATACTGCAATATATGCCGGCAGGAGACAGGCTCTTAAAAGAACAAAGGCACATTGTTATGATGCCGACGTCCATCTACCACTGCATTGCCATTGAAGTAACCAATCATCCATTGTATAATTATCGAGGCATACCAGTTCATAAAGAATCTGGATTTGAGCGTTAGTACTTGCGGACTAAACACGTCGTTACCTTCGTGCGTACATCCCAAGCCTATTAACCCGGTCTTTTACCGGTGCTCTGTAACGAAATCTCTTTTCAAGCGAAGTTTCAAACTTAGATGCTTTCAGTTTTTATCTCGTGCCACGTAGCTGCTCGGCACTGCCTTATCAGACAACCGATACACCAGAGGTGACGAATGAAAGTTCCTCTCGTACTATTTCATTCTTGCTCTCAGATTTCGAACACTCCCATCAGATAGTAACCGACCTGTCTCACGACGGTCTGAACCCAGCTCACGATCCCCTTTAATAGGCGAACAACCTCACCCTTGGCTGCTGCTGCACAGCCAGGATGGAAAGAACCGACATCGAGGTAGCAAGCCGCCGGGTCGATATGTGCTCTTGCCGGCGACGACTCTGTTATCCCCAGGGTAGCTTTTCTGTAGTCAATAGCCCTCACCAAAAAGGCGTATTGGTTCGTTAGACCCGTGTTTCCACTCGTGATTTCTTGCTGTGCGAAATCACGTCAAGCCAACTTATGCTCTTGACACTCTCCTGTGAGTTGCTGACTCACATGAGTTGACCATAGGGCACCCTTGATATTTTTTCGAGGGTGTGGCGCCCCACCCAAACTGCCTACCTACCGATGTCCTCACCATAAAAGATGAGTGAGAATTACAGCAGAACAAGGATAGTGTCTCAACTGTGGCTCCACTCATACCGGAATATGAGCATTAACACCTACTATCTACGCTGCGCATGTAATACCGTAAGTCAACAACAGGCTGCAGTAAAGCTCCATGGGGTCTTCACTTCCCGATGGGAGTCCCTTGCCTCTGCACAAGGATAAAAGGTTCAACGGATTTGCGGTAGGGACAGTAGAGCCCTTATTAATCCATTCATGCAAGTCGCCAATTAAGCGACAAGGTACTACGCTACCTTAAGAGGGTCATAGTTACCCCCGCCGTTTACGGGTCCTTCGTCCGATTGTAATCAGTGTTCAGATACCCGCACTGGGCAGGATTCACAGACTATACTAGTCCTTACGGAGTTGCAGTCTGCTATGTTGTTGTTAGACAGTTAGAGCTCCCTGGTCACTGCGACCTGCCTAATCACTAGGCAGGCACTCCTTGTTCCGAAGGTACGGAGCCATTTTGCCGAGTTCCCTTACCACAAATAATTCCGACACGCCTGAGTCTTTTCAACTAGGGGCACCTGTGTCGGTTCTCGGTACGGACATTACGTTACCTTTTCACGGGCACCAGGTGTTTACACACTTACGCCATCACGCTTTCACTCAATTCTCACCATTACGGTACTCCAAGAGTTTATACGATTGGACGGGACGACAGTCCCGCTATGCATAACCCGATGCGTCAGTATTATTAACGCACGGTACAGGAATGTTAACCTGTTTCCCTTTTGCTGCATGCAACTTATGATGCAGCTTAGGACCGACTAACCCTCGGCTGACGAACATTGCCGAGGAAACCTAGCCCCTTCGGCGGAATGGATTCTCACCATTCTTTGCTTCTACTACTGCCAAAATTCTCATTCCTATACGGTCCACAGGAACTTACACCCCTGCTTCAGCCCATACAGGACGCCTCTCTACTCGATCACGTTCAAAAACGTGCGCCATGGTATCTGCAGTAGGCTTGAGCCCCGTCCATTTTCTGCGCCCTAAATCTTGACTGGTAAGCTGTTACGCACTTTTTAAAGGATAGCTGCTTCTGAGCTCACCTTCCAGTTGTCTTTGACCTAGGACTTCATTCAGTGTTGACACTTAGCCTACATTGGGGGGCATTAACCATGGTCTGGGTTGTCTCCCTTACGGACTACAAGCTTACCCCGTAGCCCGGACTGCCCGACGTCTACAAAGATAGGGAGTTTGGAGTTTTACAGGAAAGCGAGGAATTTCTCCCCCGGAATTTCCAATAGGTGCTCTACCTCACTATCATTCTCGGTCGAGGTCATGCTTAGACATGTTTCGAGAGGAACCAGCTGACACCCGGTTCGATGAATCTTTCACTCCTATACCCAAGTCACGCGAATGATTTGCATATCAATACCGCATGCGGTCCTCCACGCACCTTTCGGCACGCTTCAACCTGCTCAGGCATAGATCACCAGGTTTCAGGTCGTATCCCGTTGACTCCGCGCACTATTAGTACGCCGCGCCAGGTAAACTACGCGCTTGTCGCTTTCGCTGCGGCTGCCCTTGCGGTTAACCTCGCCAGCGGAATACACTCTTTGGCCCGTTCTTCAAAACGTAAGTTACGACGTCGGCAACCAATCTCATACTACCGCCTCGCGACGGGTTCTTTCGATCGGAAGATCCTTGCACGCCGTAACACACGATCACCGGTTAGTTTCAGGCACTTTTCATTTCCTTTTTAGGGATACTTTTCAGTTTTCGCTCACGCTACTATTTCACTATCGGTTTTGAGGAGTATTTAGTCTTGGAGGTTAGGTGACCCCCATATTCACGTGGGAATTCCAACCCGCGCTACTCAGGACACTTCTAAGCTGTGTCTATCACCACGTACGGGACTGTCACCCTCTAAGGTAAGCCATTCCAAGCTACTTTCATTAGATATACACATACTACAACGAAGGCCATACACTACATCTCCCTTGCGGGATTCAGTTTAGACTCTTACGGGTTCGATCGCCTCTACTAACGTAATCTCAATTGATTTCTCTTCCTCCCCCTACTGAGATGTTTCACTTCGGGGGGTTCCCCATCCTTACGGATTCACGACAAAATCGTGGGGAGGTCCTATTAGGGGATCCCCGGATCATAGACTCCTTGCGTCTTCCCGGGGCATTTCGCTGCTTGGCACGCCCTTCATCAGCTCTCAAACCGAACCATTCACTAACCGGCATAAGAACCAGGTTCTTTGGTCTCCGGTGTTCCAAAGCTCAGAACACCAAAGGGTATGTCGATGATTGTTTTTGATGATTGTTTGTTACAACAATGTATTATTTGTGGTAAATGGAATACGCAGCATCATGCTTATGTGCTGTTGCCAGGGTCCCTTTGTCTCTCTTAAAGTGTGTCGATCTACCGACAAATATACTTTCAGTAAAGAAAGGTTCCGCTGATACCCATTTAACGTCCAAATGCAAAACCTATACACAGCCTCAAAGAGTCAATGACTCTCGGCCCTTCCCCGGTAACTCGCGTTTCCGGGTGCATTGGTAACCGCAACCGGTGACAGAAAATCTGTCACAGACGGTTACGGAGTGGACGCGTGGGGATTTGAACCCCAGGCCTCGGCGTTGCAAACGCCGCGCTCTTCCAACTGAGCTACGCGCCCCTCACACATGATATTCAGTCGTTTGTTAGATACTGTTTAACAAACCATACAGCGTGAGTATGATATTGATGTGTTGGTATTGTGGCGATTGTACGGTTCATTGAAATGACCATGCTGATTCAGTCATACAGGTTGTGTTCGGATCAATCTTTAGGAGGTGATCCAGCCGCAGATTCCCCTACGGCTACCTTGTTACGACTTAACCCTCCTCAC
>NIZU01000103.1 GCA_003315675.1 Methanocorpusculum sp. MCE | reverse complement strand
CACAATGAAAAGGGGAGCGAGAGGGCATCCCATTGGCATACGAGATAAACTGAGAAATCTGCGAATAAGTAGGAAGAGATCAAAGGGCGAGAGACCCTATGCAGTGATCAAAAATGTTTTTCATGCAGGGTTGGTGAAGGTAACAACGCTGCAAAGAGTACGAGTGAAAAATATGCTGGCTGCATTTTGTTATAATATCTATCAGGTGAAAACGATTCAAAACAGAGTGTAAATTAAAAAAAAACGTCAAGGAATAATGGGTATTTTTCTTTTTTTTGGGGGGGGAGGTGAGGGTGTAGGGATGTAGCCAATCTTCCATAAATCATGATTCACGTTAAAAAATGGGTTGATAGATATTCTCATATAAGATGCTATGAAGATCTTGGAAGATGGTGTTCCACGGTACATCTTCCAGGATACAAAAACAAACCAGACCCCGACGACGGTCACAAACAGACAGTCGGCAAGTAAAGAAATGAAATCATATCCGCTTGGTATAAGAAAGGCACACGCCTCGTAGACAACATCAACGAAAGAGGTGAGAACGACCAGCGTCAGAAATCCTCCAATCCAGAGTAATGCCGTGTGCAGACAGGAGTATCTTCGTGTCAGGGTCAGATTCACCATGACCGCACAAAAAATCCAGGCGAGGGCAATCATGCACATTGAGCTTACCCAGTTTAGGAGAGATTCATTCATACGCTGTTAGAATATACAATAGGTCTGATTAACACATAAGAGTTTACCCCCTCGTTTTAGAGAAAAATACATACTAAATGCCGAGGGAATGCCGATATGCCGCAATGATTTTCATATCATCGCAGTTTGAAAGCAGACGTCATTTATCGGCAGGGTCTATCTCATCCGGCAATGCCCATAGTCTGTTTCCAAGAAAAAGGAGAACGATCCCCCCGCAAAATAATCCCGCTGCTGCTAAAATTCTCCAAATAGTTTCGCCGTACACCTCATCCGCCGGGACTCCCAGGCCGATGCACAGCATGAGAAGAAGAGATACGCCGAAAACGCCTGCTCCGCATAGTACGATGACGCGTTTCTTTGTCGTTTTTGAAAAGCGTACCGGGTAATCCAGAATCAGCAGAATCAGAATCAGGGAAGTTATGCCGTATATCCACTCTGAAATCGACAATAACTCGTGAAGATACATGGTTCCAAAATAATTCGCCCAGGGACCGGTAAGAAACATATCCCAGATGAGATATTTTACGAGAAGTATTGTCCCGGTTCCCGCCAGAATGATTCATGCTCCAATGAAAATCCGCTTACCCCCAGTTCCCGGGGCGAGATACTGATTCAGATGACGGTATAAAACGGCTATCACTGCCGCTCCTGCGATCACTGCCAGTAGCCATGATGCGAGATACAGATACGGCAGATATCCGTCAGGTATCGGGGGATATACCTCTGATGAAGGCGGAAAAGGTCCGAGAAACGGCCAAAACCAGTTCAGGGGTGCCTCCCACATGGCATCGCCGAGCTGATGGATGAGAACGCCTGCTCCTATGCAGAGAAGAAGGATACGTTTCCGGTTTTTGTACCAGATCAACAGTCCGATGATGATCAGAATCACCGCCAGTGTGAGCGTGTGGGCATAGATCCGTCCATAGTTTATCGTGTCGGCAAGAAGAATCTGTCCAAGCGGTTTGTCGAGAAGGTCCGGAAGGATCGCTCCAATGCCCCCGTAGAGAACGGCCCATTTATTCGAAAGAAGCACTGCGAGAATGATTCCGGCGATCAGACCGAGAAAAAGATGATGAAAAATCAGCATATCTTCTGCATAAGATCCGGCGTTTTCTTCATCTCAAAAAGTGGTTTTGCGGATATCTCCGCAGATCACTGGTATCTTTCTTCGAAGACCAGACTGTCCAGAGACTGCTTTTCTGCGAGCGTGATGCCGCCGACATCCGGAAGGCCGGCCGCAACGATTGAGATGAGTTTGAATTCATCGGGGACATTTACGAGTTTGCGCACATCCTCTGCGTAATCCTTCTTGTCGCCGGCGATCCAGCACCCGCCGTATCCGTAGGCATGGAGGGCAAGAAGCAGGTTTTCGGTTGCTGCCGAGCAGTCTTCGATCACATACTGCCAGTCGGCTTTGCCGAAGACAAGGAATCCAACGGCGGCTCCCTGAATGAATCGTCCGTTCGGTGCGAGTTCTGCAATCTTTGCGAGCGTCTCTTTGTTTTTTACGACAACAAAAATCCACGGCTGGACATTTCGTGCAGTCGGCGCTTTTGTTGCGCACTCGAGGGCTTTTCTGATGAACTCCGGCGGAATCTCCGCGTCTTTGAACTTTCTGACACTGTGTCTCGACTGGATAATCGTCACACCGAAGTTTGCAATACCCGGATTTCTCGTATTCATGATTAACCTTATGTGTGAATGGTAAAATAGTCTTTCTCTCAAGCCCGCGCAGTTTATTACTTTCCACCCGGTATTATAGTATATGTGTTCCGAAAAACCGGATTTCATCCGGATGTGGGATGAACAGATGGCCCGTGCATTCCGGCAGAAACGCGCCGCAGGAGAGGACAACGAAACCTTCTGGGACAATCCGGTGAATGTAGACAGATACGTCAGACGGCTGAAGAATGATGACCGGGGAAGAGTGCAGAACCAGCTTGATTCGATGAACATCCCGTCAGGTTCTTCGGTTCTGGATATCGGTGCAGGACCCGGCACTCTTTCCGTCCCGCTCGCTCTTTCCGGTTGTTCGGGGACCGTTGTCGAGCCGTCTTCTCCCATGATTGAAGGAATTGAAACATACCGCAGACTCACCGATGCCCCCCAATTCGCATACTTCATACAACCTGGGAGAATGCCGCGCCGGAAGAGATCGGACAACATGATGTTGTGATAGCTTCTCTCTCTTTGATGATGGAAAACATCCGGGATTGTATCAAAAAAATGGATGAATGCGCGGAATCTGCGGTCCATCTCTTCTGGTTTCTCATACCTCATTCCCTTTCGCGGGGGAATATGGAGTTATGGCCGCTTCTGCACGGAGAACCTTACGACTATGAACCTACCGCCGACATACTCTGGAATGTTCTGTTCCAGCTTGGCATCTATGCAAACCTTACCGTCGAATCGAGAACGGTTGGTCAGGCGTATACGTCAGTTGAAGAAATGCATCAGGATTATTATACCCGGGTTCTCGCAAAGAGTGATGAACAAAAAAGCATCGTTGACCGGTATCTGGGTGAACGTATGCGCAAAACGGATAATGGCTATGTTCTTCCGGGAATTTCCAAGACCGCCCACATCTGGTGGGAAAAATAAGGTGTTGATTGGTTGGATGATCAGATCCAGCCCGTTAAAAATGTCCAGAGGTTGGTAAATCCGGTTATCAATATCTCTTTCATCATATCAAGATCGACTCCTAAGAGCGGTGTCAGGAAGACAAAGAAGGCAATTGTCGCAATCGTACTCCCGATATTTGCCGCGGCAGCGACAAGGAGGATCTTAAACAGCGGGACCGAAAACATATCGTGAATCGTTTCGGCCTTTGCGATCGCCTTAAAGTCCCCGGCAGTCGGCGGCCGCATCCGGGCCTCCACGATCGCCGCAAACCATCCGCAGGCAAGGAACGGGTTTAAGGAGGTCATCCATGCTAGACCCGCCGCTGTCGCTGCAGAAAATGGGTGACCTTTTACGAGCAGTGTTGCGATTCCGGCAAACACGCCATTGATAACCACCCAATAGATGATCGCCCAAACAAGAATATCGGTTGCTCCCGAAAATGCGATCGCCAGAATGATGACCGCAAACATGGCGACGAATAGACTGCCGATGATCTTACCCCAAGGATACTTCTTTGGCAGTTCATTGAGACTTTTCATGGATGGCAGTGTTTCGGGATGTTCCCTGAATCGGTTGATTCCCGGGAGGTGTCCGGCACCCACCACGACCACTCCCCGCTCGAAGGAACTGTGCTCCAGATTGATGATGCCGTGCGCCAGATAGGCATCCCTTTCCGTGATCAGCGCATTTGCGCCGGTCGGGGAAAACTTCTGAAACTCGGCAAGGGCAAGCTCGATCATATCCGGATTTGTCAGAGACTCGACCATCTCGGTATCGATACTTTCCGTCTCGTCATCCGTTCCGACCATCGATCTGATCAGGATCCACACGAGTTTTATCTTCTCGAGGAATTTCATATTCCCCCAGAAGCGGGCGAGGGTCGTGTTGATGTTCCGGTCGATGAGAAGTATTCTGATATTTCGTTCTTCGGCGATTTTTATCGCCTCTTTCATCTCGGCTCCCGGTTCGACGCCGACGTTCATACCGATCTTTCGCTGAACATAGGCGAGGATCCACTGAACAAGCATCAGAGTAAAATTCCCTTTTAAGAGACTCTTCACCTCGGGTGCGACAGGTTTTTCCTCCTCATTTGGCTGGATCCCGGTCTCCCGATCCGCTGCCTCCCTCATCTGCTGTTTTAATGCGGCAAAACGCCCCGGATCAAGTTCGATCGCGATCACATCAGGATTTACTGCGTCTACTGCCTCATGAACTTCATCGATGCTTTTTTGTGAAACATGGGCTGTTCCAACGATGTGTATTTCCGTCATTGTCGTTTATGCTGATGAGCTCCCCTGCTGTCGAAGATGATTGTTGACCCCAGGACCATACTATGCTTTTGGTACTGCTCTTTTGTTAAAAGAAATTCTTTATCCTCTGCCTCGCGGCGGGTAAGGAGATCCTGTGCGTTCAATGCCGCGTCCGGTGTAGGAGTGCCTGTTTTACATCCGCAGCATTCAAAGACGAGGAGTTCTTTTCCGTTGAGCATGAAGGGATAGGTTCGGCAGATATGCGGTCGGTGTTCGTAGACGGTGCATCTGTTGTTTTTTAGAAACATACAGTTCCCGTCCTCTCCACGCCGCAAAACGCGGCCGAAGGTGAAGATCGCTCCCTGATCATGGATCCATTCGGGATATGGTTCGGCTATCTGGTCCGGGGTAAGGCCTGTCGCTTCACAGAGCAGATCTATTTCGTCGGGCGAGACCATTACTTCGTTATCGTTTCCGCTGCAGCACTCCCCGCAGCATCTGCAGGAGAACTCCGCATTGCGGATCTGTATTTCCAGTTCCATCTATGTGTATCTGATTACCTGTTCGCGGATCGCGTTCCTGATAACCTCGGGAGCGAAGCCGAGAATGCTTGCAAGAAACATCGCTCCTCCGGCGCCTGACCCTTCTTTGATCTCGCCTTCAGCATATCGGGCAAGACCTGGATGGCCGATCGATCCGAATTCAGGGTCCACATAATAGGCATCTGCTCCGACCGCGGCGGCCGTTTCTTTGAACGAGGCGGTCTTGTCATCGTAGACATATACGGTCGTTACAATATCGGGAACGGTGTTTCCAAGTGCCCGAATCACTGCCGCCGCCGCAAGCATCTGCGTGCCCCCCGCAAGGAACAGTTTTCCCCGGTAGCCTTCGGCGATTCCCGCAGCGACCGGGATCATCGGATCTCCCACCATGGAAACGATCTCGAGCGGATCGGTCACCCCGGCTTTCTGTACCTTTTTCACCGCTTCGTCTGCAATTCTCTCTTTGATGCAGACCGGATTATCCACCAGGCAGCTGCTGACTTTTGCCTGATAGCCAAGAGCGCGAAGAACGCAGAGTGCGGTCGTCGTTCCTCCCGGCAGGCACTCTCCGAGAACGAGGAGGTCGTGTGTTTGGGAGAGGTATTTGCCGAGCCATCTGCCTTTTTCAAAAAGTTCCTTTGCATTGGGAACTGCCCTTCCTTCCCGCGGATCGCCTCCGGCTTTTTCACCGAACTGCATATGAGGGACGGTGACCTTGTGATCCAGACCTGCCGCGATCATGAGAGGTTTCATACCTATCTGATCCATCATCGCGAGAGTCAGGACTGCCGGCGTAGGGCAGCCGGTCGGCGTGTTCGGCGTCATGTCAACGGAGGTTATCTCGCCGTTTATGATAAGTTCGGCGTCTAACGGTGGCACCATCAGACTTTTTGCCGGGCTCTCCCCGGCTCCGGATACCCCTTCTATTGTGGAGACGAGGGAGTTTGACAGGATCAGGGCGAACATCGGCGATTCGGCAGAGAAATCCGCTCTCGTTGAAACAAATGACATGATATTATATCATTTAGAACTGACAAGATATAATATAAATGCAGTCACTTCGTGCACTCTTACAGTTCACCACGATCCTCCCTCTGGGAAAACCGGCGGATTATGAATGTTTTGCGAAGCGAAGCTGGCTCTATCCGATAGCCGGGTACGTCACCGGCGGTATCGCGGCAGTTCCCGGGCTGACCGCCAGGTATCTCGGCTTTGAAAACTCTGCAATAATTGCCGCCCTCACCCTTGCCTTAGCGGTCTTCATTTCCGGTGGCAACCACTTTGACGGCCTTCTCGATTTCGGCGACGGACTCATGGCGCACGGCAGCAGGGAAAAACGGATCCGTGCCATGACCGAACGAACGACAGGTGCCGGGGCACTCGCTCTTGGAATCATGGTCGTTTTGATCTCCTACGCTGCACTCTCATCCATGACCGTTCTGCAGATCGCTTTTGCCGTGTTCATAGCAGAAGTTTTCGGGAAACTGAGTATGGCTCTCTCGTCGGCGCTTGGAAAACCCTTTCACGACGGGATTCAGAAATATATCTACGATCGTTCAAAAAAGCGGTTCTGCATCTATGCCGTAGTCTTGACTCTCCCGCTCTTTCTTCTTCCTGGAAAAATGTATGTCGGGGCGGGGCTCGCTACGGCTCTCGTCACGTTCCTGTGCCTTCATCTCCTCGCGCGAAAACTCTTCGGCGGGACGAACGGGGATGTGACCGGAGCGGGCAATGAACTCACCCGGATGGCCGTTCTTCTGGTCGCAGCAGTAATACTAACGTCTGCGTGAGAGCGGCTGGTATCCGGACCCTGCATCATCCGAACACTCAATATCGGTGGCGTTCTTGTCTTCGATCACGGTGTTGAAAAGGACCATCCCTTCCATTAACTGTTCATCAAGGGATAATCCTCCCTTTGATCCGCGCATTGCCTGGGCATACGGATTCGGGGTAACTCTCCGGTTTACCCGTATTCCTGCGCAGTTCGCGCAAAAAACACAGGTACTGTGTACGGAAACTTCCTTGTCCCCGCACATCACGGTCGATTTACCGCTCGGTTTTCTCTCAAGAGGTAATGATTTCATTACAGAGAATACGGGATTATTTTCCTATTAGTCTGTCGGTTCTGTTCGTTTGGCTGAGGAATTAATTTATATGGTTGTAAGACCTATCTGTTTACACTCGTGTTGATTTGGATCGCAATCTTTTGTGTCCCTATCAATGAGTCAAAGTGGAGATACATTATCATGGCAGCAGCAAAGCCCCACATGAATCTTGCCGTTATCGGTCACATTGACCACGGTAAGTCAACAACCGTTGGCCGGATTCTCTTCGAGACCGGTGTCGTACAGCAGCACATTCTTGATGGATACAAGAAAGAAGCAGAATCAAAAGGAAAAGCAACTTTCGAGTTCGCCTGGGTAATGGACTCCCTCAAGGAAGAGCGTGAACGTGGTATTACCATTGATATCGCTCACAAGAAATTCGAGACCCCGAAATACAATTTTACCGTTGTCGACTGTCCAGGTCACCGTGACTTCGTTAAGAACATGATCACCGGTGCATCCCAGGCTGATGCAGCAATCATTGTCGTATCCGGAACCGAAGGCCCGATGGAGCAGACCAAGGAACACGTTTTCCTGTCCAAGACTCTTGGTATCAACCAGATCATCGTCGCCATCAACAAGATGGATGCAGTTAACTACTCCGAAGCGAAGTACAACGAAGCAAAAGACAAGATGACCAAACTCATCATGTCCGTTGGATTCAAACCGGCTGAGACTCCGGTCATCCCAATCAGCGCATTCTGCGGTGACAACATTAAGGAACCATCGGCAAACACCCCCTGGTACAAGGGCCCGACACTTCTTGCAGCACTTGATCTCTTCAAGATGCCCGACATGCCGACCGACAAGCCGCTCAGACTCCCGATTCAGGATGTCTACACCATCTCCGGTGTCGGAACCGTCCCAGTAGGCCGTGTTGAGACCGGTATCCTCAAGAAAGGACAGAAGATCTCCTTCATGCCGGCAAACGTTACCGGTGAAGTTAAGTCCATTGAGATGCACCACGAAGAGTTCCCCGAAGCACTTCCGGGAGACAACGTTGGTTTCAACGTCCGTGGTATTGCAAAGAACGATGTCCGCCGCGGCGATGTCTGTGGTCCGATCGAGAACCCGCCGACCGTTGCAGAGGAATTCACCGCACAGGTCGTCGTTCTCCAGCACCCGTCCGTCATTTCAGTAGGATACACCCCGGTGTTCCACTGCCACACCTCACAGACTGCATGTATGTTCACCGAACTTAACAAGAAGCTGGACCCCCGCTCCGGACAGGTTAAGGAAGAGCACCCGGCATTCCTTAAGGCCGGCGATGCAGCAATCTGTACCATCACTCCGATCCGCCCGCTCGTCATTGAGACTGCAAAGGAGCTCCCGCAGCTCGGCAGATTCGCTGTTCGTGATATGGGTATGACCGTTGCAGCAGGTCTTGTTCTGAGCGTTAAACCAAAGCAGATGAGATAATCTCATCGCTCACTCGAATTTTTTGTGGTGACTTAGAAAATGCAAAAAGCCAGAATACGCCTGACAGGGACTGATTATGAGAAAGTGGAGACGGTATGTAACCGTATCCGTGAGATTGCAGAACGTACCGGTGTAAATATGGCTGGACCTATCCCCCTGCCGACCAAGAGACTTATTGTCCCAATCCGGAAGTCCCCTGATGGAGAAGGTACGGCAACGTGGGATCGCTGGCAAATGCGTGTGCACAAACGCCTCATCGACCTTGACGCCGATGAGCGTGCACTCAGGCAGCTTATGCGAATCCAGGTTCCAAAAGATATCAGCATCGAGATCGTTTTAGAGAATTAAACGGATATCCCCTCCGTTTTTTTATTTTTGAAAGTTTTTTCGTTAGTTCTTTTTTCAGTTGTATTTCCCCTGCGAGAAAGCTTCTAAAGGAACGGGTTTCGTTTTGCCGAATGGTTCGTCAAGCGTTTGCGTGCGTGCCTCTCTCTTTTGTGTAAAATTGTAAAATAGAATTTGTCCGGTGGAGGATAGGGCTATTTGCTCTCATCTCTCGAAACACTCCGTCTCCTTTTGGATTCACGCCCCATATTTACTGTCTTATGGATATCAAACAGGATTTCCTTTTGTCAAAAAAATGCTTTCTGACAAAGATATTCATATTCTATCCTGACAAACATACTTTACGCATCCATGCCTCCGTTCATACAGAATATAAAAAATCGTATCCGTGTCGAGCACGTGATCTTTGCCATCCTGATTCTGGCGATCATTCTCAGATTCGCGTATCTGGATCTCAAACTCTTTCATCACGATGAAGCGATCCATGCCTGGTTTTCCTATCAGCTTCTGACCACCGGTAATTACCTGTATGATCCGGTATATCACGGACCCTTCTTATACTATATCACGGCATCCATGTTCGCTCTATTCGGCGACTCCGATCTTGTCGGCAGGATCCTTCCCCGTATTGCCGGTTGTGCTCTCATCCCTCTCGTCTACTGGCTTTACAGACTGCGGTATCTCACCGGCAAAGTCGCTGTCATCGCGGCACTTTTCCTTGCGATAGCTCCGGAACTGGTCTACTTCTCCCGGTTTTTACGCAACGATATCTTCGTGGTCTTCTTTTCTCTCCTTCTGGTAGTTGCCTTCCTTGCCTGGCTGGATAAAGGCAAATGGTATTATCTGGCCATCGCGGCCGTGGCGGCGGCTCTCGGTATATGTTCCAAAGAAAACATGCCGCTGATCCTTGTTACCTTCGGCGTATTCTTCCTTTATCTTCTTTGGACCCGAAAGATTACTCTTCCGGAAAAATGGATACGCGATCTCATCATTGCGGTTATCATCTTCTTTGGCATCATCTTCACCCTGTACTCATCATTCTGGACCCATCCTGAAATGATTCTGCAGGCCGGTCCAATGGCCATCGAACACTGGCTTGCGATGCACAACGAACAGCGGATTGCCGGGCCGCCGGTGTTCTATCTCCTGATGTTTGTCCTGTATGAACTGCCGATCCTTATTCTGGTAGTGGCCGGAATCATCATTTTCCTTTTCACCGGCAAAAAACGGTCATCTGAAAAAGAAGATGAATCGAAAAATCCGGAGGAACAAGAACAAAAAGAACCAAAAAAGAAGTTCTCCTTTGCGGCTTTGTTCCGCCGGCCGGAAGCTCCCGTCTTTGTTGACAGAAAAAAGGAGTTCATCCGGTTTGCCGTTTACTGGACATTGATCGCCTGCCTGACCTACGCCTACATCGGGGAAAAAGTTCCCTGGCTCTCTCTTCATCAGCTGGCGCCGATGATCTTCGTCGCAGCATTCGCTCTCACCTTTACCGGAAAATACTGGAAGATCCTTCTTGTCGTATGTGCCGTCATTTTGTTTGCCACGACCTGTTATGTGGCATACACGCCGACGGATATCGCCGAGCCCATTGTTCAGGTTCAGAACTCGGAGGACCTCGTACCTCTGATGGCGGAGATTGATGCCTCCGACAAGGTTGCTCTTGCGACCGATCAAGCCTGGCCCTTTATGTGGTATTACCGCGGCGATGCCTGGGACAAATTTACCTATTACGGCGGATTGAAGGATTCTTCCACGCTTCTCTCGGGAGACTATGACATCATCATCACCCATGATGACGAGAGTTACGATTCGCTTGACGGGTACGCCAAAGAAACGATTCGGCTGAACTACTGGATCGACTGTCCCGGCACCGGGGAGGATCCCGGTTGTATCGCCTACTACTTCACCCGTGCAGGAAAAATCGCCAGTTACAACTTTGATGTGTTTACCCGTACGACCCAGACCACATAACTACTAAGAGTCTGCCCGCCAATATAGGTACATCTATAAGGGATATGTACATGGAACAGGGAATCGTGGAACTGGAAGAACTACGCAGCAGATTACTGGATCTGACGGTCCGCAGCAATCTGCTGAACTATAAACCGTCTCCCGGCAGATCGATCGAGGTCATCGACGGTGATCCTGCGGATATCTATCGGCTCCTTGTTCTTGATGAGAAGGGGCTGAGATTTTATCCGTCAGGCAAAGCTTCAAAAACCGAATCCGAGGATAAACGCATCTGGAAGTATCCTACCTTCTCCAAGACCGCAAAGTATGCCGATCTTATCCTCCATACCCCCTATACCGACATCGAACTTCGCAAAAAACTCTACAGTCTCCAGAACAAAAGCCAGACTGTCTTCGAAGAACAGGGGTATCCGGTTCTCTATCTTGCTCTTGGATTCGTAGAATGGACCGAACGCGACTGCCCGGCAAAACCCTTCATGGCTCCGCTTCTTCTTATCCCGGTTGATCTGGAACGTCAGAAGATCAAGGAGAACTATACGCTTAGGTGGACCGGAGAGGATCCAACCCTTTCTCTTTCACTGGTTGCAAAACTTGCCGAACAGGGAGTTATTCTTCCCGATCTGGGACATCCGGAGACGGTCGAGGAGATATCGGCGTATTTCAACACTATTTTGGAGACGGTTGCCGAGAAGAATTGGAAATTCATCCCCGGCATCTCTCTTGATCTTTTTAGTTTCCGCAAGTTTGTGATGTTCAAGGATCTGGATCCTGCCGGCTGGGAAGGAAGTTCCCCGCTTGAGGCAAATCCTTTGATCAAAAGGCTCTTCCATCCGGAAGCCGAGATCAATCCTGCCCAGCCCTTCCCGGAAAAAGAGGCGGATCTCCGGCTCCCAAGCGAACGCAGCTTCAACATTCTGGATGCCGATTCCTCCCAGATCGCCGTGATCGAGGAGGCAAAGGCCGGCCGAAATCTCGTGGTCGAAGGGCCTCCCGGCACGGGAAAAAGCCAGACGATCGCAAACATGATTGCCGAGATGCTTGCCGTTGGAAAGACGGTTCTTTTCGTCAGTGAAAAGATGGCTGCTCTCGAAGTCGTGAAACGCCGGCTGGATATGGCCGGTCTTTCTCCGTATTGTCTGGAACTTCACAGCCAGAAAGCAAAGAAGAACGAGCTTATTCGTGAACTTGAAAAAAGTCTCCAGCATCCTTCACCCGAGACATCAGGTTCAGCCTATGATCCGGGTCAGATCGATTCGCTGAGATCTGAGTTGAGCGGGTATTGTAATGAACTCAAGACACCGATAGGTGCCTGCGGATTTACGCCCTATGATCTGTTCGGCATCAGAGAGCAGTATCGGTATGAATTTGAAAGCAGTCCGCACCGGAAAAACTACCGGCTCCAAAAGATTCCGATCGAGAATGCCGTTGCAATAACTCCGGATGAGTACAAGGCTTCCGTCTCTGCTTTACAGGAGATTGCATCCTATCTGCCGATCCTGCTTAGGGACAGCGAATCTCTTTCTCAACATCCGTGGGCAATGACCAGACCCGGGCTGATCCTCCCAAGAGATCTGGATGATATCCGCTCTCTGGTAATAACCTATCAGGAAAAGATTCAGGATCTCCAGACCGTCATGCGTGCCGTTTTCGATCTGACGGACATCCCGGTCCCCAGAAGCGAAACAGAGGTCTCACGTCTGATCGAGACCTGCAGGTATCTGCTGAAGGGGTATTCGGTAACGATTGATATCCTGAAAAATCCTTTGTGGAAAAAACAGGCGGAACTGAACCGGCTTATCGCAAAAATGCAGGATCTCTATGATTATAATTTACGGATCCGGACAAACTTTACGCCGGAGATTTTCCTGCGCAATCCGGCCCGTCTCTACTCGGAGTTTCTTGCGTATTCGGAGAAAGGCACGTTTGGGAAACTATTCTCCGGCGGATATAAGAAACTCAAGGCAGATATTGCCAGATATTATGTCGGTCCCGTGCCGGATGATGCCAAGATCCTTTCGGATCTGAAGGATGCACGCAATTATCTGACTGCACGGGACGAGTGGGAGCAGGACAAAGGCGTATATCTTTCCCTGTTTGCTCCGGTCTGGAAGGGTGAAGACACCGATCCCGCCGCCCTTCGCAGCTTTACCGAATGGGTTCTTGCGGTCCTGACGATGGTGCAGGAAGAGCTGATCACACCCCATACGATTGAACTGCTTTGTTCCGGGACGATTACTCCCTCTGTTCTCACGCCGCTTTTTGAAAAGCTTGAAAAGGCGGTGATCGCTCACAGTGAAGCACGGGACGTGCTGTTTACCCGGCTTGGCATACAGGATCAGGAATCGGAACAGACTTTCGCCTCCGTTCGCAAGCTGACCGATGTGTGGATTACGGAGATCGATCGGCTGAGCGAGTGGAGTACGTTCCTGACGTATGCCGAGACTTGCGGGAAGACAACGGCAGCTCCTGTGCTCCCTCTGCTATTCACCGATGCAATCTCTGCCGAAGCTCTTATCCCTGCGTATCTTACCGGCTATGCGGATGCTCTTTTGAAAGAAGCATATCGTGTTCGTCCGCTTCTTGCAAGGTTTGCTCAGGCTCCCCATGAACTGAAGATCAAGACCTTTGCCGAGTATGACCGGGCAGCGATTGCTGCAAATGCCGGAAGAATCATTCAGAAACTGGATAAAACGATCCCTGAAATCTATGTCGGCGCCTCCCGCGATTCCGAGATGGGTGTTTTGACCGGCGAGTTCAACAGAAAGCGGGGTCATATGTCGATTCGGACTCTGATGACCAAGGCCGGCGGCCTCATCCAGCAGATTAAACCCTGCTTTATGATGAGTCCGCTTTCCGTTGCTCAGTATCTGGATCCCCGTTCCGTTCAGTTCGATATCATCATCTTTGACGAGGCCAGTCAGGTAAGACCGGAGGATGCTCTCGGGGCTTTGATGCGCGGCCGTCAGCTTGTGGTGATGGGTGACTCCCGTCAGCTCCCGCCGACGACGTTCTTTGATCAGATCGCGGGTCCGAATGAGGATGAAGAGGAGTCGGTCGCCGGGATCGGGGATATGGAGAGCCTTCTGCATGTCTGTAAGCAGTCGTATCCGACCCGGCGGCTTCGCTGGCATTACCGGTCGCGGCATGAATCGCTTATTGCCCTGTCGAATGAGGAGTTCTATGACGGAAGCCTGATGGTTTTCCCCTCGCCGCGTCACGAGACGCCGGATCTTGGCCTTTCCTTCGTGCATCTGCCGAATACGATCTACGAGCGCGGCAAATCAGGTATTAACAAGGGTGAAGCCCAGGCGGTAGCCGAATCAGTGATCGCCTATTATCAGAAGTTCCCGGACAAGACCCTCGGCGTTGCCACGTTCTCCACCCGTCAGCAGGAAGCCATCCGCCACGAGGTGGATGTTCTTCTCCGCGACCATCCGGAGGTCGAGATGCTGATGCATCCGGCAAACGGCGAGAACTTCTTTGTGAAGAATCTGGAAACGGTTCAGGGCGATGAACGTGATACGATGCTGATCAGCATCGGGTACGGATTCGATGAGAACCACCGGCTTTCCCGGAACTTCGGACCGCTGAATCAGGCCGGCGGTGAAAGGAGACTGAATGTTCTGATTACCCGGGCAAGGGAACGGTGCGTGGTGTTTTCCAACTTCCGCGGTGCGGATCTGCAGATCGATGCCGATTCTTCCTCAGGGATCGCTGCCCTCTCCCGTTTCCTTACGTATGCGGAAGACCGCTCTTCAATGACAAGCGGCTCTGATTTCAGGAGCGCGGATGATGCGGAATATTTCCCTGAATCCGTGGCGCTTATGCTCGAAGATTATGGATATACCGTTTCACGTAACATCGGGTGTGCCGGATTCAGAATCGATATTGCCGTTTCCGATCCGAAAGATCCAGGGGTGTATATGGCAGGAATTCTCTGCGACGGATCGAACTACAGGTCTTCCGAAGTGGCGCGCGATCGTGACCGTCTGCGAAGCCAGGTCCTCGAAGGACTCGGCTGGCATCTCATACGCATCTGGTCGGCCGAGTGGTTCCAGCATCCGGTTTCCTGCACGAAGATTCTTCTGGATTTCATTGCGGAGATACAAAAACCGGCTGAACCTGTCGTTGCGCCGGTGACCGAACCTCCAAAGGAAGAGGTCGAAGAGATCACTCCGGCATCTCCGGAGCTGATCATAGAAGAACCTCCTGAGGTAAAACCTCCGGCATATGCAAAAGTGACGGTCGAGCCGTATGTTTTCTGTACCGCGTGCGATCTGGAGAAGTATCACCAGTTTTCCTCCGTTCCAGATTCAGTACTTGCTACGGCGATACTTCAGATAGTTTCAGTCGAAGGTCCGATCTCTTTGAACGTGCTGCATGCCCGGATAAAGGAGTTTGGAAGCGTTTCGAAGATGACACCCGCGATCAAGAAGAAGATCGCTTCACTCGCGGAGGATGAGGTGAATTCCGATCGTTTGACTGTGGATAACGAGGGATTCTACTCGGTTCCAAATAAGGAATTGGCTGCACGCGAACGTCCCGTAAAATGGTCCTGTAATGACGTTTCGCTTTCGGAGATAGGTCTTGCGGCTTCGGTCATTCTCGGCAAACAGTTTGCCACGCCGAAAACGGATCTTATCCGGCAGACGGCCCTCGTCCTTGGATTCAAACTGACCGCACCGGTCAAGGCAAGGATGGAAATGGGTATCGATGCTGCGATTTCTTCCGGACATATTGCAGCTGAAGGCGACAAACTCATTCGTGCCGCTGAATAGTATTTCCACACCTTTTTTCTGATGGCAGGTCCAATAGAGTGAGCAACAGTCTTTCGGGTTTTTAGGTAATATGTTTGAATCGATTTCTGCAGTGACGAACTCCGCAGGGTATCTCCTTGGAGGCGTGGGTGTTACCCTTCTTTTAGTTGGTCTCTCCCTCTTTATCGGGTTTATCTGCGGGATCGTCCTGACCCTTGGTCAGGTCTACGGCCCGCAGCCGGTCCGCTGGTTCGTCGGCGTTTATGTCTGGTTCTTTCGCGGCCTCCCAAATATCGTATTACTGTTTTTGTTTTACTTCGCGCTCTTCCCGTTCATGGGCCTGGATATGCCGGTCTTCGGCGTTGCCGTGACCGTACTCGGGCTCAGAAGTGCGGCCTATCAGTCCCAGATCTTCCGTGGAGCTATCCAGTCATTATCGGAAGGTCAGATGCTTGCTGCACGTTCTCTTGGCATGACCAGATGGCAGGCAATCCGCTCGATCATTCTGCCCCAGTCGCTTCGTCTTTCCCTCCCCAGCTGGTCAAACGAGTATCCTGTTCTGCTGACCGATTCATCGGTTGCGTATGTTATCGGCGTGGCCGAACTCTTGACCAGAACGAGTCAGGTGATTTCCCGGACTGGTGAACCAATGCTGCTGTATTTCACCTGCGCGGTCATATTCATTCTGTTAAATTACGGCGGCATGATGATCATTCAATATGTGGAAAAGAAAGTCCGGATCCCTGGATTCGGCAACAACGAGGCTGAGTGTTTATGAGTGATGTTCCCATTCTCAAAGTAGAGAATCTCTGTAAGTCGTACGGCGATCTCGAGGTTTTGAAATCCGTTTCCTTCGAAGTGCACAAAGGAGAGAAGAAGGTTTTCGTCGGTCCGTCAGGTACCGGAAAATCCACGCTTCTCCGGTGTATCAACCAGCTGACAGTTCCCGACAGCGGGTTTGTGTATCTGAACGGCGAGGAGATCGTTCACTCCGGCAAAAAGATCAATGAATATCGGCAGAAGATGGGCATGGTCTTTCAAAACTTCAATCTTTTCGATCACCTCACTGCGGTCAGAAACGTTGAGCTGGCCCTGCTGAAAGTGAAAAAGATGGATAAAAAAGCTGCCCGGGAAAAGGCGATGTATGAACTTGAGCAGGTTGGTATGGCCGACCGTGCGGATTTCTATCCGGCGCAGCTGTCCGGCGGTCAGGCTCAGCGTGTCTCCATTGCCCGGGCCCTTGCCATGGATGCCGAAGTGATGCTTTTCGATGAACCTACCTCGGCTCTCGATCCCGAACTGAAACGCGAGGTGATGGAAGTCATGCGGAATCTTGCAGCGAAAGGAATGACCTGTATTGTCGTTACCCACGAGATGAAGTTTGCCACCTCGTTTGCTACCGAGATCTATCTGATGGAGATGGGAGAGATCGTTGAACACGGACCGCCGTCGGAGATCCCTACAAGCCCGAATTTTGTGAAAACACGTGCGTTTATGGGAAGTTACGCAGACGAGTGATATGGATAACCTGACCAGTGCATCGGTGCCTGTAGACGGGCTGAGCGGATTTTTCCAAGGGGCCATGGACTCGTTCATCGCCCAGATTCCGTTCTGGCAGGACATTCTGCTTCCTGCTCTCTGGAACGGGTTACTGGTGACGATGCAGCTCGTGATCATGACGGCCCCTCTCGGGTTCCTGCTCGGTCTTCTCGTGGCCGTATCCAGAGTTTATGGGCCAACGCCCGTGAAATGGCTTGCAAAGCTGTATGTCATCTTCTTCCGCGGCTGCCCTCTTCTGGTTCTGCTGTTTATCCTGTACTTTGGTCTGCCGTCTCTTGGAATCGTCCTGGGTTCGTATTTCTCTGCTCTTGTCGGATTCATTTTGTGTAACTCGGCATACAACTCCGAGTATCTCCGCGGAGCACTTCAGTCGATCAAACGCGGTCAGCTGCTTGCAGCCAGGTCTTTAGGTATGACGACGGCACAGGGTGTTTTGTATGTGGTTGTCCCTCAGGCACTCCGCCGTGCTCTTCCGGGTGTTTCAAACGAGTTCATCTATCTGATAAAATACTCCTCGCTTGCGTATGTGGTCGCGGTGATCGAACTTACCGGTGCGGCAAAAATCATTGCAAGCAAGTACTTCATGTACTTCGAAGCATTTGCGGCCGTAGGGGTTTTCTATCTGGTCCTCGTGACGATCACAACTATCGGGGTCCACTGGCTTGAGAAGAAGTATGCGATCCCCGGTGTATCGGGCGTTGTTGGAAAAGGTACCAAAGAACACTAAATTCTTTTAGAAATCATTTAAATATTGAGAGTATCTATCAACCCATTTTTTAACGCGAATCATGATTTATGGAAGATTGGCTACATCCCTACACCCTCACCTCCCCCCCCAAAAAAAAGAAAAATACCCATTATTCCTTGACGTTTTTTTTTAATTTACACTCTGTTTTGAATCGTTTTCACCTGATAGATATTATAACAAAATGCAGCCAGCATATTTTTCACTCGTACTCTTTGCAGCGTTGTTACCTTCACCAACCCTGCATGAAAAACATGAGAATATCTATCAACCCATTTTTTAACGCGAATCATGATTTATGGAAGATTGGCTACATCCCTACCCCCTCACCCCCCAAAAAAAAGAAAAATACCCATTATTCCTTGACGTTTTTTTTAATTTACACTCTGTTTTGAATCGTTTTCACCTGATAGATATTATAACAAAATGCAGCCAGCATATTTTTCACTCGTACTCTTTGCAGCGTTGTTACCTTCACCAACCCTGCATGAAAAACATTTTTGATCACTGCATAGGGTCTCTCGCCCTTTGATCTCTTCCTACTTATTCGCAGATTTCTCAGTTTATCTCGTATGCCAATGGGATGCCCTCTCGCTCCCCTTTTCATTGTGGCACTATATCCCTTGCATTTTGCTCCCTGATATCCCCGATCCCGATAGACCACTTCCCCTTTTTCTGAGAGGTCCACCTGACTATCATGAACATTTGCCGTGGTGGTTTCAATGCGTCGAATAAGATCGTGCGTCGTATCCATGATGGTATGAAGTTTATATCCATAGTGTATTTTGCCGTTCTTGGACATGATTTTTCCATCTTTATCCCGTCGTGTTTTTGCCTGATCTCCTCGCGGCGTGTCTTTCTTACAATGACCGGGTTCAGCATACACAAACGTTGCATCCTGAATCATACCTTGTTCAATTTTCAGACCTTTCAGGTCAAGTTGTCTCTGAAACTCCTGCCAGACCACTGTATCAACGCC
>NIZU01000102.1 GCA_003315675.1 Methanocorpusculum sp. MCE | reverse complement strand
TGGAGTTCGAGGTCGCGGACCCGTTCCATGAGGTCGGCATAGTCGCGTTCGAGTTCTTCGAGGCGTTTTTCCATGTTTTCCTGGGATGTCATGTATAGGAGATTGGCTACATCCATACCCCCTCACCCCCCCCAAAAAAAGAAGAATACCCATTATTCCTTGACGTTTTTTTTTTAAATTTACACTCTGTTTTGAATCGTTTTCACCTGATAGATATTATAACAAAATGCAGCCAGCATATTTTTCACTCGTACTCTTTGCAGCGTTGTTACCTTTACCAACCCTGCATGAAAGATATTTTTGATCACTACATAGGGTCTCTCGCCCTTTGATCTCTTCCTACTTATTCGCAGATTTCTCAGTTTATCTCGTATGCCAATGGGATGCCCTCTCGCTCCCCTTTTCATTGTGGCACTATATCCCTTGCATTTTGCTCCCTGATATCCCCGATCCCGATAGACCACTTCTCCTTTTTCTGAGAGGTCCACCTGACTATCATGAACATTTGCCGTGGTGGTTTCAATGCGTCGAATAAGATCGTGCGTCGTATCCATGATGGTATGAAGTTTATAGCCATAGTGCATTTTGCCGTTCTTGGACATGATTTTTCCATCTTTATCCCGTCGTGTTTTTGCCTGATCTCCTCGCGGCGTGTCTTTCTTACAATGACCGGGTTCAGCATACACAAACGTTGCATCCTGAATCATACCTTGTTCAATTTTCAGACCTTTCAGGTCAAGTTGTCTCTGAAACTCCTGCCAGACCACTGTATCAACGCCTGATTCGGACATGCGCTCCCGAAATAACCAGATCGTTGAATTGTCGGGTATTTTGTCAGGACAGCCAAGAGTTCGCAAGATCGAATCTTGCTCACCGTTTCGGGCTAACGCCCTCACTTACCATGCCAAAAAGAAAGACGATCATAAATTTCACGTTCAACGGCGAGATCAGACAGATTATACCAGACTTCCAGAAGCTGAATCTTGAACATAAGTATGACATCGACATTGGGATGACCGCCCTTGCCGGATTTATTTGCATACATGGATTCAAGAAGAGGGCGAAACACATCCCAATCAAGTGTTTTACCAACGTCGGAGAGACGGTCGCCAAGTTTTTCATAACGTTCGTGATATGCCTGGTTGAGACCAAAGCTGCTGAAAGTCCCCATACATACTACTCAACGTACGAAAAGAAAGTACTTTCTGTCAAAAAAAAAGGTTGTTAGAAATTCTCTTATTCTTTTTTCGACTGTTTTTCATTCGACCGGCATATCGGACCGTTTTTTTCAACAAGAATATTCATATTATCTCCCGTCCCTTTAGATTAAACAATGAATACTCTGTTCCCCGCCGATAAAGCCGATAAAATAGCGGAAATGTTTTCTTTTACCGATGAAGAAAAACACGTGTTTTGCAATACTGCCGACGGGATTCTCCAGACCCACGAGGACGAGGACCCAACGAAAATAATCACCGCCGTCTGCGAGTATGCCGATCTCATCGCAAAAAGCAAAGGAACCGGCTACATCCCGAAAATCGCCCGGCAGAAGATCGGCGATGTACTTCTAACCAGCATCGAACCGCCGTGCGGGAGCAATACCTATATTCTGGAAACAAAGGAAGGATTCCTCGTGATCGACAGCGGGTTTCCCTGTTATGCTGAAGAACTGAAGCAGACGGTCCTCTCGCTTTATCCGGATTTTGCAAAACAGAAGACAGAGCTTCTTATCACCCATATCGATATGGACCATATGGGAGCTATGGATATGTTCGATTGCGTGTATCTGAACGAGGCGAGTCTGGAGAACTTCACGCGGGAAAAGACCGGGATTCCAAACTACCGGGTCAAGAATCCGAGCCGTGCCCCGTTTTATCAGATGGTGGTGAAGCCCGACCCGACCATTCCTCTCTCGTATATCGGCGATCTGAAAACGGCAGGACTCACCTTTTCGGTGTATGAAGGCTTCGGCGGTCATGTCGAAGGTTCGATGCTCTTTCTCGAAAACGAGCTGGGTCTCATCTTCACCGGCGATATCCTGATCAATCCTGACGGTTTCACGCCCGAGCAGCTGAAAGTCAACCGCTACCCGGCGATCCTTGCAGGCGGAAGCGTCAACGAGGATTCGAAGAAAGCGGCCGCAGAGCGGTATGCGGCATATGATATGATGCAGGGAAGACGGTGGGTGGTCTGTCCCGGTCACGGGAATGTCTTCCAGCTGTAAAACCCATTCACGTTTTCTTTTTAATAGCGAGGTGCTCTGCAGCGCAGAAAAAGACCGAGTCTATACTAATAAGTAAGAACAAAAAACGAAAAGACGTTGGAAAAAGATATTGAACCGGGATTTACCGGCGTGTGGGGGTGGTGTTGACCTTGCGGGTAACGTATCCTGCGACACGGTTACGGATCATTTTGCTTTCGATAGTGGTGATTTCAGCAACAACTTTCTTGTTGTCGTCAAAGTTGCCGTTGAAGCTTTTTCCGTGCTGTTCGAGAAGGGCGATGCCCATTGATTTGATATAACTTGGCTTGATTCCCATGAGTATTCCTCAGATGTCTATATATGTAAGACGTTGAGATATGATAAGTATTCTGTTTGCTACCTCCTCTGGGGTGGTTCCTAGGAGGCATATCCTGCCCGGTCCGCGGGAAGATTCGGGATTTGCTATGGCAAGCGGCACGCCTTTTCTGCATACCGAAGCGATCCCCCAGTCCATGGTCGAGATGCCGACCGGAAACTTTTCCGGGTCGTAGACCTCGACATCCCGAAGGGTTTCAACGGCTGTTGCGAGGATATCGTCTTCGTACCGAATGCATGCCGCCGAGCGGATCGTTGGATCGAAACGCCTAACGGTAAGAAGGGTTTTAACGATCGGTTCATCGACGCCGAAACCGACACTTGATCCTCTGGCGATGGCGACTCCTTTCTTATCGACGGCGTCGGCAGTCGTATAGGCGATCGCCAGATCGTCCCGCGGAAGGATGTAGCGCGAGACATCCAGGAGTTTGCCGTGTGCCTTCTGCAGATCGCGGAGAACCACCGACTGTGCTCCTGCAGCCATCAGTTCAGCCTCAGCTCGTCTTTTACCGCCGTAATCTCGTAAATGGCGATCTCATACATACGCTCCCTTGGGACAAGAGCGTCTCCAAGAGCGATCCTCGACCGGTCACATCCGGCGGCAAACGAAGGGGTCTTGTATTTCTTGGTCACTGTCTTCACGGTCACGTCTGAGATATATCCTCCCTTGACATATGCGCAGGCGACGATCAGTCCGGAGACGCTGTCGGCGACCTGAAGACAGATTTCCACAGGGGTCGTATAGTCTGTACCGAATATCATGTGGTTGTGGCGTTTGATTGGAAGAGCGATATCGTCCCCGATACCCGCCGCCCGAAGGATCTCGTATCCAACGAGCCCGTGCTTTTCCATATCCTCGTCTATCTCTTCGAAGTCAATATCGTGAAGGATACCGATCGTTTCCCAAAGGACAGCATCTTGTCCTAACTCAGAAGCCAGACCTTTCATGACGGCTGCGGTAGAAATACAGTGACCGACAAGCGATGGAGTGGTTACATGTTGTTTGAGGAGCGTGAGTGCCTCTGCTTTTTCCATACCCTAGTTATTGGATATGAAAAGGGATAAGAGTCTCGACGTACAATGTACTTGTATGCAAGATTGGATACTTGATGTGATCATCGGCGTCTCGGCAATCATTATTTTTGCCATTCTGCTTCTGGCTCTGCCCAGCGTCCTCCCGGCGGCCTATGGATATGTAGTAGCTTTCCTGATTTTTGTGGCATACCTCACAACCGCAGGACTGACGGTAATTAAAAAATCAATTCAAAAATAAATTTAGAGAATTTCTAACAACCTTTTTTTTGACAGAAAGTACTTTCTTTTCGTACGTTGAGTATTATGTATGGGGACTTTCAGCAGCTTTGGTCTCAACCAGGCATATCACGAACGTTATGAAA
>NIZU01000101.1 GCA_003315675.1 Methanocorpusculum sp. MCE | reverse complement strand
TTCGCCAAGGGAGCAATCCGCGAATTCATGCCGGCCGGCGAGAGATCTCTCATCATCCCGGCACAGTAAGTGGTATATTTACCACTCACTTTTTTTTCTTTTTTCAACAGTTCTGCAAAGGAAAATCTGCAGCGCTACGCTCGTAAAAAAAGTGATGCTTTTCCTGATCATGTGTCAGAGTGAGGCAATCTTTTGGAAAATTTATCGGATTTAATACATTAGTTAAGTTCACTCAAAAGCGCGTTCATTCGTTTTAAAATATGTTGAGCTGTATTATACTCGCCATCGGTGAATATAGAAAGTGATATCGTGTTATCCCAGGTAATGACCACAATTACAAACGGATTTCCTGTGGTGATATTTGCATAATTCACGGCATCTATCACCGTAACATCAGTGCCGAAATCCACAACATCTTTCGGCAGGATTCCGGTATTCGACATGAACGGCGTTGAGTAATACTCAGGTTCAAGGTACGGCTTGGCCGCTTCTGATTCCGGTTCTTCGATAGCGAAAAGTTCTCCGATACCCGGAGCCGTCATCCGGTGCATCTTTGATAATGCAGTTACTTCATGAAGAATCGAAACAATATCTCCGGACTTCGGGACAGGTGCTCTTGACCAGTATGAAACCGAGTAGTTTTTAATTTCGTTTCGAAGATACGGGGGCAGATATCGTCGGAGATCCACAGCTCCGCGGATAGGCACAATAGACATCGAGGTCTGGAACTTGTCCAGCACATACTCATGTAATGCAGCTGCATACACCGTTGCGTTATGCCGGCGGGCAAACGCTTTCATATTCTTCAGCACCTGTGGTTGTATTTTTTCGACAAAAAGCTTCGCCATTCCGCGCATTTCCTGCGGGAAGATAAACAATTTCTGATATTGCTGGACAGGAATACGTTTTGATGCTTCAGCGCGGCACATTTCGGCGCATGCTTCACGGGAATAAGAATCGAGAAGAGAATCCATCGACCGATTTCCCCATTCTTTGATTGGAATCGGTGTGTAATCCGGATCCCACTCTAGATTTACATAACATGTCGAGATCATTCCAACAATATCCCATAATCCATGTGCATCGGTTACCGTGTGATCTATCGAGAAAACCAGCGTGCATTGCGGCCCGTTCTGATCTGCAGTCACATGCAGGGGAGAATGTTCGTCAGGCAGATTGTGCAGAATATCGGTTACATTCGCAGGATCGGAACTCGCCGCTTTCACCCATTGCGGTTCTCTGGTCAGCAGCACCCACCCGCTATCCTCTTCCTCAAAACTACCGGTATAATTACATTTGAGAATTGTGACGGCCTCTGCAACTTTTGCAACAGCTTTTTCCAGGCGGTCCTGATCGATATATCAGTTCATCTCCAGTTGAAGTGAGATGAAATAGAACCGGTTATCATTGAATTTACGTTGAAAACGATCGAGTTTTGCGGAGGGGATGAATTTGTCTGCCATAAAAACTTTCCAGAATACATATTCGCTGTCAGCCTATTTCTATCTCTGGTGAAAACTAATTCAACGTTCAGACGGAAAATCGGCGCCCAAAAAGAAATAGAGCAATTATATGTCCGGAAAGACAATCTGTGTGGATATCGGTCACAGGTTCGGGACATAATAGTATGGCAGTATCCGCAAAAACACTCACATTTCATCTTTCGGAAGATGCGGTAGGGCAGATCAGTTCTTTGACAGCCGAGGCGCTCAAAGAAGGAAATATTGAAGAATACGACATCAAGCGTCTTCATCTTACCGTCGAGCAGGTCCTCCTGAAATGGCTCGCGGTTCTTGGCGAGGGAACTGAAGGGACATATCGGAGCGGCAAACGTCTGGGTCGTCAGTATATCAACCTCTCGGTGTCAGGACCTAGAGTCAATCCGTTCGGTGAAGACGGAGGGGACTGTGTTTTAAACGGCGGCAATTCGGTCCAGACATTACTGGCAAATATCGGACTTACCCCGTCGTATCATTACGTTAACGGCGAAAATCAGATATCGCTCATGCCGAAGCGGAAAAAAATCAATCCGCTGATTTATCTGATCTGCTCGATTTTTGCGGGAGTATTTGTTGGACTTGTATGCCGTGAACTTCCATATGACATCAGATACACTGTCTCCGAGATTGTAGTTGTCCCCCTGTTTGACACTTTCATCGGACTTTTAATCGCAACCGCTCTTCCCATGATGTTTTTGTCCCTTATCTGGGGAATATACAGTATTGGCGATACTGCCACGCTTGGAAACATCGGAAAACGCGTTATAGGCAGATACCTTGGCAGGATCTACTTCACGTTGGTCATCTGCACACTGGTCTGTGTCCCGTTTTTTGAGTATGCAGCCGGAGGGACAACAGTTAGCGGCGGGGAATTCACGGCGATTTTTTCCATGATCCTGGATATTATTCCCTCCAATCTCATCTCCCCGTTTGTCGAAGGGAACTCTCGCCAAATCATCTATCTCGCAGTGACGTTTGGTCTTGCCATGCTTATTCTGAACAAAAAGATCCCGGTGATCATACAGTTCGTCGGGCAGGCTAACAACATCATTCAGCTGATCATGGAATGGATCACGGCGCTCCTTCCTTTGATCATTTTCATCAGTATTCTTCAGCTGATGCTCACGGATATGCTTTCGGATATGTCCGCCATCGTGAAACTGTTCGTGATCATCATTCTCTGTGTCGGTGCAAACCTCGTGCTTATGGTCATGAGCGTATCAGTTCGGAGAAAGATCTCCCCGATCATTCTGGTCAAAAAACTCTTACCCTCATTTCTGGTAGCCCTTACGACCGCATCTTCTGCGGCTACCTTCTCGACGAACATGGAGTGCTGCGGGAAAAAACTGGGCATACAGCGTAAACTCGTGAACTTCGGCGTGCCCCTGGGGACTGCTTTCTCGAGACCGGGACATGCTGCAGTATTTTTCTGCGTCTGTTTGTTTATGGCCGATACCTACAGCGTGCCGATCACGTTTTCCTGGATATTTGCCGCCATCCTGACCTGCGGCCTTCTTGCTCTCGCAGTACCTCCGGTGCCAGGAGGGGGGATTGCCTGTTATTCGATCCTGTTTCTCCAGTTGGGTATACCGGTGGAAGCGCTTGGTATCGCCGTAGTGCTGGAGATCGTTTTGGATTTCCTGAGTACATCGCTGAACATGGTCGCCGTGCCTGTGGACATGATCCACGTGGCAGGCAAACTTGACCTGATTGATGAAAAAAGTGATGAGAGGGTAACCCTCTCAAAAAAACGCCGTCTGCTAAATATGAGGAAGTAATATGTCCTCGCGTCTCTCTCTCTGCTCCTTAAAGATACTCCTCTTACCCATGATGAGGCAGGCCAGAACAAGCGCAGCCATGGCTGGGATGAGAATGCCAAAGTCCCCGGTCATCTCGATTACCATGATCATGACCGCGATCGGTGCATGAGCAATACTGCCGAATAGTGCGATCATGCCTATGATCACGAATACCGGAACTGTTGTAATGGGGATGATCTGCGGAAAAAGTATATGCAGCAGCATCCCGAAAGCACCTCCGGTAAATCCTCCGATCGAGAGACCAGGTGCAAATACCCCTCCGCTCCTGCCCGAACCAATCGTCAGCGATGTTGTTAAGTTCTTGGCAAAGGGGAGAAGGATCAAAACGGTAAGGGGAAGCATATTGTAAAGAGCAAGCTGCACGAATCCGTAACCCGACCCGAGACTACCTAGAGCTACCAGAAGCGTGTCCGGAGATATGTATGCAAAGACGATTACAAATACTGCAATGATGAATGCTCCGAGGACAGGTTTAAGATAAACCAGCAGACTATATTTTTTAAAGAACGTGTCAAAGATATTTTTCGTTCCGTAAAATGTATTGATGTACATGATTCCGATTACGGCGCATATGGGTCCGAGAGCGATGAAGAAGGGAACCTGAGCAACTGACCATGTAAGGGCCGCAGCGCCGAAAATAGCTTCATACCCCATAAAAAACCCGAAAATCGAGTAACTGATGATCGAGGCAAGAAACGAAGGAATCAAAACATCTGCCTCAACATCACGCAAATAAAGGATTTCTGCAGCAAGCACTGCCCCGCCGAGGGGGGCTTTGAAAATCGTACCGATACCTGCACCGATACCGGTCGCAATCGCGATTTTTCTTTCTCGAGGCGACAGATTAAATACATCTGAGATGAATGCGCCGAAACCGGCAGCGATCTGAGCCGTCGGGCCTTCACGTCCGGCGCTGCCTCCTGTTGAAATGGTGATCATCGAAGCGATCGCTTTTATGAACGGGACACGCCAGCGAATCTTGCCGTCTCCGTGATACGCTTTCAGCGCAGCATCCGTCCCGTGACCTTCAGCCTCCGGGGCGAATGTATGGACGATGATTCCCGAAATGAGTGCTCCGCCGCAGATGATTGGAAGAATGAGCCATATTACCGGCGGGGGTGTCCAGCAGGCAATCCCTTCGCACGTTTGCCCAGGTTCCGGAAAAGCTCCGTCATAGAAAAACCCATAAATAAACTGATGCAGTATTCAAGACCCAGATAAAATAAAAGTGTCCCAAAACCGTAAATCACTCCAATTGTTATTCCGATCAATAGGATTTTTTTTGAATGATATACGTTCTTCCCCTTGCGTCACAAAAACACCTTTTTCTAGTATTTTTGTTTTCAACCTATTTTACATGTGGGTCGCATCAAAGTAGATATGCGTGTAGCCTCCTAAAACGGATCCTGCCAGAATCCCGTATTTTCCATTACCGACACCTTCACCGCGGGTCAGGGTGAAAGCATATCGTACATCAGGATCCGGCATGGTTCGCGAGTAATGAAATTCATGACCCCTAAAATTCATACCCGGTTGGAAAAATGAGGGTTCAGTCACTTTTCCGACAACATAATTCAAAGCGACGAACCGTTTTTCCATATGACAGTCCGCATCGAGAAGTCCGGTCATCGCATAATCCAGTCCATCGAGCGTTGTTATCGAGCGGCTCAGCCACATGAGACCGCCACACTCGCCAAAAACGGGTTTTCCAGAACCTGCAGCCCTTTTCAGTTCGGTTTTACACTGGGATTTCGCCAGTTCTTCGGCATAGAGTTCAGGATAGCCTCCGCCGAAATAATACGCGTCCGCCTCCGGGAGAGAGTCATGGATCGGAGAGAAAAAGATCAACTCGGCTCCTTTCTTTCTGAGATGATCGAAGTTGTCCTGATAATAGAAGCAGAATGCTTCATCCAGAGCGACACCTATTCTGGTTTTGTTTTCTGCGGGGGGTGTACTTATTTCCGTCGAGATACTCGTTGTATTCGCAGCAGCTATAAGATGGTCGTCAAGCGAGCAGTGTTTTTCGATGAATGCGCCGGTATCCTTCATCCGTCCATCCTCATCCGCCATCTTCAGACCCAGGTGCCGGCTTTCAACAGAGAGGGCATCGCTTCGCGGTATCCATCCGAGAAGGGGGACGGAAATATCCGAGATCGTTATCGCTTTATGCTTTTCACTTCCCCCTTTCGTCATGATGACACCGGCAAACCGGACTCTGGAATCAAACTCCGTATATCCCTTAATTAAAGCGGCCACACTCCGGCTCATCCCTTTGATATCAGCGACCAAAACAACCGGAGCATCGAGAATGCGTGCAACATGCGCCGTGCTCGCGCTGTCTCCCCCGTCGACGCCGTCATACAACCCCATCACTCCTTCGATAACGGCAATGTCTGCTCCCTTGCAGGCAGAAACAAATGAACGGCGGACCGACTCCTCTCCCATCATGAACGGATCAAGATTGCGCGAATGTCGCCCGCAAACGACCGAATGATGGGAAGGATCGATGAAATCCGGCCCGACTTTGAACGGCTGGACCACGAGCCCCCTTTCTCGAAGTGCCGCTATGATCCCGGAAGCGGTGATCGTTTTTCCGCATCCGCTGTGAGTTCCGGCAATCACGATGCGGGGTATGCTGGTGCTTTGTCTAATCATGATCGTTTACCTTATATCAGTTTAAGTTTAAGTTTATAGAATTATATCTTAACAATAGATACTAGGTGTTTTATGCATATTATGGAAGGGTTTCTGCCAAGCCCGTGGTGGCAGTTTTGGGCACTTCTTGCTGCGGTTTGTGTTTTGGCAGGCATGGCCGCGCTTATCAGACTTGTGAAGAGAAATCTGGAGTCACTGCCGCTTCTCTGACTTGCCGGAGCATGCGTGTTGATCCTTTCGTCCCTGAAACTCCCTTCTGTAGGCTCCTCCTCGCATCCAACCGGCACGGGATTCGGCGCGGTACTGTTCGGACCTGCAGTATGTTCCGTGTTCCGCACAATTGTGCTGGCATTTCAGGCACTTCTTCTTGCATACGGAGGCATCACCACACTTGGTGCCAACATCATCTCGATGGGTGTTGCCGGCCCTCTTGCCGCCTGCATTATTTTTAAAATCAGCCATCTGATCAGACCCGAGCTTAGCATCAGGAGTTTTTCGGTCACCGTATTTTGTGCGGCCGCAGCTGCGGACGTAGTTACCTATATGATGACCTCCCTGCAGCTCGCACTAGCCTATCCCGCGGCTGAAGGAGGGGTACTTGCCTCTTTTGTGGTCTACGTCGGGATTTTCAGCATAACGCAGATTCCCCTTGCCGTTCTTGAGGGAATACTCATCGTTCTTATGATGAGATTTGTAATCAGGATACGCCCGGATATTTTTGTTTCTCTTGGTATTCTGTCGAAAAAAGAGACACGCATGCTTCTTACGGTTTCCGAGAAGAAAAAACCCCAGATATCGAAAAAAACATGGATCGTTGCCGGAATTGTTGTTGTGCTGCTTACGGCATCCCTTGCATTCCTGCTTGCAGGACTCGGATTCCAGTCTGGCTCGGATGATCTGGTTGCAGAGACGCTGATTGATCTCGGCAATCTTCCGGTCTTCGATCCGCTGAATCTTGTCTCCGAAGATATGTACGGCTGGCTCTTTGCTCTTCAGCCCGGGATCGGTGCTGTGATTCTCGTCTTCTGTCTCTATCTGCTGAGAACCAGACCAGCACCCCGGGGTTCTGCAAAGAAATCTCACACTATCTTTGATGAACATATTCTCGATGATGTCGCGATCTCAAGTCCGCTTCGGCAGGTGTCAGCATGGCTCAAACTGCTTTTCTGTCTTTCAGCAATCATAATCGGCGTGACCTGGCCGCTGCCGTATCTCCCGCTATTTATTGCAGCGGTCATGATCTTTGCGGCACTCGTCATTGCAAAAGTCAGTCCGCGTCTTTACGGATCTCTCCTGACGATCCCTCTGGTGTTTGCCGGAACAGGTGCCGCGGTGATTTTGTTCATCACCGGCGGTGGAGAGACGCTTATCGAATTTTTCCGCATCGGAACATTTCATTTCCAGATAACCACGACCTCGCTTGAACTTGCGGTATTAGTACTTTCCAGGACCATGGCCGGTATGTGCTCGCTGTACTTCCTCACCCTTACCACGCCGATCACATCACTATTTACCGTTCTCCAAAAAATGAGAATGCCCCAGGCATTCGTCGACTTGTCCATGCTGATTTACCGATATATCTTCGTCTTCATCGGTGAGGCGATCGCGATCCACAATGCGCAGATTATGCGGGGAGGATATGGTACGTGGAAAAATTATCTCACCTCGTTTTCCATGCTTGCCTCGATGCTTTTTATCAGAACCTGGGAAAAAGGAGAGGCGATCTTTGTTTCCATGGACTCACGCTGTTATGACGGATACATGGCTCTGCCCGAAGAAGACGGTCATGTCACTCCGCTCGCTGCTGTGTCCGTGTTTCTCTTTATTGCGTTAATCCTTGGTCTATTATGTGCGGAGATGCTGTTATTATGAACGATAATGTACTTACTTTTGAAGATGTCCGGTTCTCGTATCCGGGCCGCCCCGCATCGCTGAAAGGAATCTCCTTTTCCATAAAAAGGGGAAAGAAAGTGGCCGTGGTGGGACCTAACGGAGCTGGAAAGACCACGCTTCTTCTGATGTGCAATGGTACGCAGGTGCCGGAAAGCGGGAGAATTCTGGTAAACGGAGAGGAGATCGCATACGATAGAACTTCGCTTCGCGACGTTCGGACCAGGGTAGGTCTCGTATTTCAGAACTCCGACTCGCAGATATTTGCCCCGAGCGTTTATGCCGACGTGGCGTTTGGACCGATGAATCTGCATCTCTCCGAGCAGGAGATTCATGAGCGTGTGTCCGACTCTCTGTTTGCCGTGGGCCTTGTGGATTATGACAAACGTCCTCCTCATCACCTGTCGGGCGGTGAAAAGAAGCGTGTCGCGATCGCGGGAATTCTTGCCATGCGGCCTGACATTCTGGTCGTTGATGAACCGACCGCGTCACTTGATCCGGCAACGGCCGCAGAAATCATGGATCTTTTGGACGAACTCCATGAAAACGGGACGACGATCCTGCTCTCGACCCATGATGTTGAACTTGCCTACGCATGGGCGGACGAGGTGATTCTTCTTGCCGAAGGAATGATCCATCATCAGGGAGAACCTGCCGAGGTCTTCACCAGCTATGAGTTGATGACAAAGGCGAGAATGACTCCGCCGGTACTTCTGGATCTCTACATGGAGCTTGTCAGAAGAACTATCCTCGTGCCGGGCACCCCCCAAAAAGGTATCCCGGAGATGACCCGGCTCATCGAAGGATCCTGTCCTATTGTGACCGGGACAATCTATCTCGCAGATACCGATTCTCTGACCCATTCTTTGGTACAGCAGATGCTGGCTGAACACCCGGCCTGGCACACAGGTGCTATGGGGACGAGAGCAAAGAGGTTCTGTTATCTCTCGGAGATCACGCTTGAATACACACACGGTGTTGTGGACAAGTGTCTTCTTTCCGTTATGAGTGGGGAAGATACCCTGATTCTGACCTACGGGGGGATGCTTGACCGGGTGGAACTACGGGCGGCCACATTTTCAAAAGAAAGCGGGATTGAGGTAAAGGTCATACGCATCTGAAAAGATATTTACCAGATATTTAGTACTCATATTGGGTTCCTCCTCGGATAATGCCCTCATACACATATATTTCAGGCAAAAAATCCATTGATAGTTCATGAATAAGAGCATTCAATGGAAAAATACCGTCATGGTGCTGCTGAAGAGGGGTCTATGAGAAATGCCAGAATCAATGCGTGGGTTGATCTCGCAGCGTTCATTGCAGCAGTAGCCACCTGTGTGACCGGTTATGTTCTCAGGGCATTTTTCCCTCTGGGATCGGGAAGGGGGGCGATGAATTTCCTTGATGTCAGTTATCAAGTCTGGTATGATCTCCATTTCTATACAAGTACTCTGTTTGTTGTCCTTGTTGCGATCCATCTTATTCTCCATTATAGGTGGATACGGAATATGCGTACGATGCTTGCGAACAAATAAGTGACAGAGAACACATTCCCGCGTTTTCTCTCAATTAATGGATGGAAGGACCGGGGTTGTCAAATCTCTCCCTATCCTCTGGACAAATAATACAAACCAGTTATTCTATAACTGCCTACAGCAAATAATTGACTAGTACATTTTCTCTATTGAAAATAGTTTTACTTAGGAGATCACAGAATGGATTTACCCGGAGGACCTACCCAGCCGGAAGTCATGACCGTTTCCCTCGCAAAACATGCCATTCAACCGGGCGACACGGTCGTTGACATCGGGTGCGGGACCGGTACGGTCACGCTCGAGATGGCGAAACTCGCAGGAAAAGAGGGACAAGTCTATGCCGTGGACCGGAGGCAGCAGGCCGTCGAATGTACGCAGGAAACCTGCCGGGGTGTGGATATAGAAATCATTTCAGGCGAAGCTCTTGATTTTCTTGCATCACCGCATAAAACGATCAATTGTGCCTTTCTTGGCGGCAGCCGCAATATCCGTGAGATACTTGTCCGTCTTCAAAATGAGGGGACGCGAAGTATCGTGGTGAATGCCGTTTTGCTGGAAACCGCCGTCGAAACCATCCATGCTATGAAAGAGTTAGGTATCTTCATCGAAGCCGTTCATTTGCAGGTCTCCAGATCCCATGATCTCGTGGAGCGTATTATGTTTCAACCAATCAATCCCGTCTATATTATACACGGGGGTAGAAAATGCTGACCGCTGTGGGCCTGGGCCCGGGCGATGCCGAACTTCTGACCCTCAAAGCGGTTCGAATATTAAAAGAAGCAGACACGGTTTTTGTACCGGGCGGCATTGCTCTTGAATTAGTCAAACCCTCTGCAAAAAACATCGTCACGCTTGAGTTCCCGATGACCCGGAATGAGAAGGAGATCACGGCATGTATGAAGAGAAATGCCGAAAAGATCCTGCCTGCCGCAAGAAGGGGCAACGCAGTTTTCGGCCTTATCGGGGACCCGAATTATTACTCCACCTTCTCACGCCTTGCGGAGATGGTGAAAGCCCTCGTGCCGGACCTGATCGTGGAAACAATCCCGGGGATCAGCTCGATCACCGCCGTGGCATCCCATGCGAAAATTCCCGTCAACGGTGCATTTATGGTGACGGACGGGCCGGTTATCCCTTCGACAAAGATCCTGATGAAGGTCACACGGCCGAGAACCGCAGCTGAACAGCTGAAAACTGCCGGATACAATGATTTCATTGTTGTTAAACGGATGTATATGGAAGGAGAGAAGGTTTATCGGGATGTTCTGCCCGAAAAGACCAACTACTTCAGCATCATGATCGCGAGGAAGCTATGAAGTATTATATCGTCGGTGCCGGATGCGGGGATCCCGGGCTTATCACGGTGAAAGGCATGGATCTTTTGAAACGTGCCGATATCCTCATTTATGCCGGCTCGCTTGTAAATCCCGAGCTTGTCGCCGCATCTCCTGCGCCGGTGAAGCTTGATTCATGGGGGATGAAGCTCGAAGAAATCACCGGCGTTATCGAAGACGGAGTGCGTGCCGGCCGGTTCGTTGTCCGTCTCCACTCAGGCGACCCGGCGATCTACGGCTCGATCGTTGAACAGATGGCTCCTCTCGAGGCAAAAGGGATCCATGCCGAGATCGTCCCCGGCGTTTCATCGATGTTTGGCGCAGCAGCCGCACTGCAGACCGAATACACACTCCGGGGGGTATCCGAATCGGTGATCGTAACCCGTTCAGCGGGTGAAACTCTCGATTCCGATCAGATCGCCGAGCTTTCAGCTCACGGTACAACGATGGTCATCTTTCTTTCAACCGGGCACATTGACACCGTGATGAAAAAACTGCAGCGCCCGCCCGAAACCCCGGTCGCCGTGGTCTATCATGCTTCATGGCCGGATCAAAAGATCATAAAAGGAACGATCGAGACCATCGCCGAAAAGGTACACGATGCGGAGATCACCAGTTCGGCACTGATCATCGTCGGCGACATTGTTGCCGGAATCCACGCGGCATACACCAACTCCCACCTGTACGGATGAAGATCGTCGTTGTCACCCTGCCTAGATTCCAGGATGTTGGAATGCGCATCGCAGCCTTTCTGGAAGCGAAGCTTCTCCCCTACTCGGCAGAAGTCTTCACTGATCTTTATGGGAAGTATGATGCGATCGTCTGCGTTATGTCGGCAGGGATCGCCGTTCGCGGCTGTGCTCCGCTTCTGACTGATAAATGGCACGATCCGGCAGTTATCGTGGTCACGCCGGATATGCGGTATGCAATACCCGTCCTCGGGGGACATCACGGAGCAAATGACATTGCGAAGCGTCTTGTCGATCTTGGAATCGAACCGGTTATTTCGACCGCGACGGAGGTCATGGGCAGGCCGTCCGTTGAAGAAACAGCAAAAACCGGTTGATTCACGATCGTCAACCGATCTTCGACGAGGGAGGTGAACGGCGCGATTTTGGACGGCGATGTCCCGATCGTTCGCGTGCAGGCTCCAAAGATCGTCGTGGCAGATCCTGGCGTTTCGGTTCTTGTGACCGATTCACCGTATGTCATAGGGATCGGGTGCCGGCTTGGAACTACTGCGGACGAGATCCGCTCAGCGGTTTCTGCAGCATACAAAGATGCAGGTATCCCGGAGAATTCAGTAACATTATTCGCGACGACCCTGAAAAAGTTCCATGAAAAGGGGCTTCACGAGGGAATCACGGCCATCGCCGGCAACCTCATCTTTCTGGATGATGAAACTATCAACAAACAGATACCGGTGACTTCGTCACGTGCGGAGATGCTCGGACTCTGCGGGGTTGCAGAGCCGTGCTCTCTCGCTCTCTCGAAAACAGGCACCCTCATTCTGAAAAAAAACCGTATATGGCCGCGTAACTATTGCAATAGGAAGATAAGCAATAGGAAGATAATATGGGTATGTTATGGATCGTAAGTTCAGGCCCGGGAAGCACACAGCAGCTGACCCCCGCCGCGATGAAGGCAATCACCTTGGCTGATGTGATTATCGGCAATGCATTCTATTTAGAGATGCTTGAACCGCTGTTGAAAAACAAACAGGTCATCCGCAGTTCTATGGGAAAAGAGGTTGACCGGGGCCGGGAAGCGGCACGCTTAGCGGTCGATCACAATGTAGCCATGGTCTCCGGAGGAGATGCCGGCGTCTATGGTATGGCGAGCATCGTTCTCGAGATGGTCGAACACGAATTCCCGTCTCGGCAGATTATCGTGCTTCCCGGCGTCACTGCGGCCACCGCGGCCACCGCGGCTGCGAGCAGACTCGGGTCCCCTCTTTCGGGCGACTACGTGACGCTCAGCCTTTCCGATCTCCTGACTCCATGGGAGGTTATTGAAAAACGCGTGGGTCTGGCCTCACAGATGGGCACGCCGATCGCTCTCTATAATCCTAAGAGCCGCGGACGTCCGCTGAATCTTGCCAAAACGCTGAAGATCATACTGAACTTCCGTGATCCGGAAACGCCTGTCGGGATTGTTAAGAATGTATTTCGGGAAGGCGAAGAGACTCATGTAACAACGCTTCGGGAGCTCGCCGAAAATGATGATATTGTGGATATGCACTCGATTTTGATCATCGGCGGCGAAGAAAGCAGAATCTGGAAGGAGGATGAAGATGTCAAAGGAATCATTACACCCCGTGGTTACCACAGAAAATACGTATATTGATATCGGTGCAGATACACCCGAAGGTTTTTCGATCTCGTCGAGAAGCCGAAGTCTTGCAAGAGTTGCCGTCGGTAACGAAACACCCGAGGATCGGATCCGGCAGAGATGTTCGATCGCCGTCGGCGACTGGGCCATGGCGGATCTTCTTCGTTTTTCCCACGACCCGGTGACAGCCGGGCTCCGGGCTCTCGAAGCCGGCGCTCCGGTCTTCACCGATATCCGCATGGTCCTGACAGGAATCCAGAAGAAAGGTCATTCTTCAACGGTCGAGTGCGCTCTTGATTTCGGTGCCGATATCTCCAAAGATTTGGGAATCACCCGAAGTTCTGCAGGGTTCATTGCCCTGAAAGAGCGGCTTGAAGGCTCTATCATCGTGATCGGCAATGCGCCGAGCGCACTTCTGACGGTCTGTTCATTTGTGGATGATGGTATCCGTCCGGCGCTCGTGGTCGGAACACCGGTAGGATTTGTCAATGCGGCTGAGTCAAAGGAAGTTCTTCGCACGAAACCCGTCCCCTCTATATCAAACGTCGGGACCCGCGGCGGAACTCCGATCGCGGTTGCTTCTCTAAATGAAATTATTACGATGTTTACTGAAATGAGAAAATGATCGATCCGGTTACTGGTTTTGCATATCCCGAGTCGTGGACGGCAAAATGCCGTGATGCAGAAGCATTGGCAATTGCAAAAAGCGGTTTTGGCGTGCTGACTTCTACGGGTTCTGTTTTACGAAGGGGGTTTACCACGGGTTCAACTGCGGCGGCTGCGTGTTATGCGGCGGTTGCTTCCCTCTCGGCTCCTGTCGAGACTGCGCCGATCATGCTCCCCTGCGGGATCCTTGCCGAGATTCCTGCCGTCGGAAAAGATGGGGAGGGCTCTGCCAGAAAATATTCCGGCGATTATCCACACGACATCACGGCCGGGATACTTATCTGTGCGAAGGCATCTCCTGCCGAGTGTGTGTCTTTGGAAACCGGTGAAGGGATTGGCCGATTCGTTCGGGACACGCCCCGTTACCAAAAAGGCGCTTCCGCCGTAAGCCCGCCGGCGAAAAAAGAGATACTCGATGCGATCTCTTCAGCATGCCGTGCGGCAGGACTTTCCGGCGCCGCTGTTCTGCTCACGATTCCCGACGGCCGAAGGATCGGGGCAATGACGCTGAATCCGAAGGTTGGTATTGATGGTGGCATTTCAGTTGTTGGAACGACCGGGTTTGTTGAGCCTTGGGATGATCACCTGTCGGAAACAGTAAGTGAACGGATAGCCGGAGCAAAGAATGTGGTGATAACCACCGGCAGGATCGGACTTCGTAACTCAAGGCTTCTGTTCCCCGAATACGAAGTTGTCCTTGCCGGAGCGAAGATCGCGCAGAGTCTTTCAGCGGCCGCGCAGTGCGAACATGCAGTTATCTGCGGTCTGCCGGCTCTGATCCTGCGGTTTTTCAACCCGGACGTCGCGATCTCACGTGGTTTTCCAACAGTCGAAGAGTTGCTCGCCGGACCTGACGGCAAATCTGTTCTTGTAGAGGAGCTGAACGCAGCAAAGCAGAAATACCCCTGGCTTCGTATCGTTATTGTTGATCGTGATGGTCGGATATTAGGTGATACACAATGAAAATTGTCGGTGTAGGCTGCGGAGAAGGAATGCTGACAACTGAGGGAGAGACTGCTTTACGTAAAGCAACATGTGTTTATGGATCCGGGCGGGCGGTCGAGCTTGTCAGAGCTTATATCCCTGCAGAGGCGAACGTTGTCGAGATAACGGATTACAAAGCGCTTCGCACTCTTCCAGATGATGCTTTGGTTCTTTCTACGGGTGATCCCCTGATGGCCGGGCTCGGGTATCTGCCGGGCGAGATCATCCCCTGGATCTCATCGATGCAGGCGGCTTTTTCCCGTCTTCATGCTCCATGGACTAATGTGGCTGTAGTAAATGCCCCTGGAAAAGATCATCAGGATGCCGTGTTTCGGACCGTTCGGGATATTGCCGCCGGGCACTCGGTATTTCTGATCGCCGATCCGGATTTTTCGGTGGAGGTGCTTGCCCGCTCACTGCCCGAATATGTCCCTATCGCGGTCTGCGAGGATCTCGGATATCCTTACGAGAGGATCGCAGAATGAACGGCGAAACATCCTCCCAAAGTGTTAAGTAAACTCTTCTGCATCGTTGCAGGATACAACAAACAATAAAAAAGTGAGATGTAGTTTCTGATCACAAAAAAGAGAATTACTCCTCTTCTTTTTTCCCTCTCCGGGCCTTAGCCGAAGCATTCCAGTAGCCGAAGAAATAACCTATAATTATAGCTCCGATTGCAGTCTGGATACAGAAGAACAGGGATTCAATCTCTCCGCTTGGCGGTGCCCAGATTGATTCAAACCATGGGGTATAACCGGTCTGATCGATCATGTCGGCAGCCCCTCCGTCGGCTCCTCCCCAGCCCTCATCTCCTTCTCCACCGGAAGGAACAACGGCAAGTGTGATAACAACGAGCAGAATAATGACAAGGACACCCACAAGAATTTCAAGATGTGATTTTTTCATACTGCTTCTCCCTGGATTTTTGCGATCTCTTCGTCCTGAATAATACCGAGTTTCTTTAAGATCTCCGGCTTTACACGGACGATGTACTTTGCAACGAGTGCACAGATGATACCTTCAATAATGGCGAGCGGGATTTGAGTAACGGCAAAGATACCTGCGAATGCAATGAATGCATTGAGAATGCTCCCCTCAACCGGAAACACTAATGCGAGCTGCAGTGAGGTCACGGTGTAGGTGACTAAATTTGCGACAACTGCGGTGATAAACACGGCAACTCCGATGCCGACCTTTCCGGTTTTTCTCAGACCTACAAAGACGAGCCAGGCAATAAAAGGACCGGCAATGGCCATGGAAAAGACGTTTGCTCCAAGGGTCGTAAGTCCCCCGTGGGCAAGCAGAAGTGCTTGGAATAACAGAACGATCGTGCCAAGAACCGATGTTATGAACGGTCCAAAAAATGCAGCTGAAAGACCAGTTCCCGTCGGGTGAGAACAGCTTCCCGTTACTGACGGGATCTTGAGTGCAGAAAGTACGAAGACAAATGCTCCGCATACTGCCATCAAGGGGAGAACACGCCGATCCTCCTGAATCATATTAGTCATTTTCCAGATTCCGTAGATGACAAACGGAGCTGAAAGAACAGCCCAGAATATACACCAGCCGATGGGTAAATACCCCTACATAATATGCATAATAAAAGTTGTCGTAACAAACATATAATTGATTAGTACTTGATTTTTATTTATGATTATAAAATTTATTTGTTAAATCAATTCGATTGCAAAAAAGTGTGAATGGGTGAATCAGAGATGTGTATTCAGGGCGGCATTGGCGTTTTTCAGCATAATCTCGGCAAGAAGCGGATCTTTGCCAATAGGTTCGGCATACACGAGAGGAATCTCGGTTCCGTCTGCAAGAGCAAAACTTCCACGCGACTCGCCTGATTTCAAATCGAGAAGGTCGGGAATGTCCATAAGTACGTGGACGCCTTTGGCAAGGAAAAGCGGAACAACGACCAGTCGGTCGATATCCTCGTTTTTCATGGAATCCAGTCCTTCCAGAACTGTCGGGGAACAGTTTTCCATAAAACAGGTTTTTATGAGATATTCATCCGTCTTCTCGGCCATCAATTCAGCGGTTGAAGTGATGAGCTCTTTATTATAATTAAGTCTGCTTCCATGACCTATCAGAAGTAAACCGTGTTTGCGCATACATATGGTATGATTCACTTACTATAAATCAAGTTGGTTTTGTGTTTAGTATCTCATTCAGTTTTGAGAAACTGTTTTGACTCGTCAATCCCTCGGGAATACGGTTTGATGTCGATGACTGGTGTTTCATCCAGAGCATCCAATCCGCATACCGTCAGCACATTATCTTTGATGGATTCTATAATCACCAATGTCAGCGAAACAGGGTTTGGACGTGCAGGTGAACGAGTGTTAAAGACTCCGGTCAGCGGGGCGTTGGGATTACCCCGGGGGTGGACCTCGATCACATGCCGATCTGAACGGTCGAACCAGCAGATAACAAATATCTGTCTGCCGGGGGAGAGACCATCAAGTCCTTTGGCATACTCCGGAAAGATGACGATTTGACTACTCTGTTCATTTTCACGTCCCTGTGGCGGTGTATCCCCCTTTTCCTTAAACGGGGATAATACGAATCCTATGGGTTTACACTCAAACAGTCCAGTCATAATAATTCCTGTTTTTTGTAGAGTAAAGATGTTTGCATGATTGATTATTCACATGGCACAACGATCGGCATATGATTGTGGTAGATCACATCTACGGAAATGCCGTATACTGCCTCGATCATCTCTTCAGTCACACCTGATTTGTCGCACATCGCGTAAATATTTCCCTCTATCATAAATATGAACCGGTCGGCAAAACGGAGAGCCAGATTCAGATCATGCATCGTCATTACGGTTGCCACATCATGATGATCAACCACATTTCGAATGGCACGTAATATTTCCATCTGTCTGCACAGATCAAGAGCGCTTGTCGGTTCATCCAGATGAAGAACGGAGGGTTCCTGAACAATTGCCCGGCAAAGACAGACTCTCTGCAGTTCACCGCCGGAGAGCTCGTCGATGTATCTGAGCTGCATGTCTGCAAGACCAAACTGGTCTATTGCCTTTTCCACGATATGATAATCGCGATCGGTGACCCGCCAGCCGATATGCGGTTTTCGTCCGAGAAGGACTGAATCAAAGACCGTCATACGTGCCGAGTCATTTCTCTGAGCTACGTAGCCAACATTTTTTGCAATATCATTGCCGCTCATCTTCGTCAGATTCAGTTCCCCGAGCATGATTGTTCCGGTTTTCGGCTGGAGGATCAGGTTCATACACTTGAGAAGCGTTGATTTCCCGACGCCGTTTGGACCGAGAATCGCAAGGATTTCACCGCGGGCAACACCGACACAGATCTCGTTGAGGACCCTGGCTGTTTTGTACTCGAAATTAACACCGTTGACATTCAGCAGAGCCGGGGCCGGAGAATCGGTGTGATGATCATGCGGAACACCGTGAAGATGTTCATGCGTATGGACATATCCATCTGAATGAACATGAGGATGGATATGCATTTTTTCATCATGGTTGTGCTCTTCGCGAGATATGTCGTCAGTCATGTTCGTCTCCCCCTGATAATGAGATACAGGAATACAGGCGCCCCGAGGAATGCAGTCAAAACTGCTACGGGCAAGACATGCGGCGCGATCAAGGTTCTTGCGATTGTATCGGAAACAAGTAAAAGCACAGCTCCGCAGACAAAACTTGCCGGAATCAAAAACCGGTGATCGTCGCCGATGACACGCCGCATCATATGCGGACAAACAAGGCCGACAAAACCGATGATTCCAAGGAATGCTACGACCGTTGCACTGATCAGCGTCGCCGCAACCATGCCGAGGATTCGTGTCCGCTCAACGTTTACGCCAAGTCCTTTGGCTGTCTCCTCTCCGGCATCAATCGAGTTATAATCCCAGCGTTTGTAGATGAAATAGATGAAGCAGATAACGGTCATCAGCGTTATCAGGCCCAGTTCCGTCCAGCTTGCCCGGGCAACATCCCCAAACTGCCAGAAAACGATTGAGGCAAGACGCGTGTCATCGACGAAGTACTGGATCGCCATTAATCCTGCGCTAAAGAGCGAGCTGATTGCCACACCTGCCAGAATCATCGTTTCAGGTGTTGCTGAACGGATTTTTGCGATAAACAGAATTATTACCGTTGTCAGAATAGAGAAGGCAAAAGCCGACATTGTTGTAAGATACGGGTTGTTAATAACAACGGCATCGGCGATGCTGCTTCCGGTTGTGCCTGCTCCGAAAAGCAGAATGCCGACAGCTGCCCCGAATGCAGCGGCACTGGATAGACCAAGGGTAAACGGAGAGGCAAGCGGATTACGCAAAACGGACTGCATGGAAACGCCGGCGATCGCGAGACCTGCGCCGGCCACAATGGCCGTTAAAGCCTGCGGGATCCTGATGTTCCAGATGATCCTTTCATAGAGACTTGTCCCGCCGCCGCCGAAAATCGTCGTGATGATATCGGGAATCGGAATAAAAACGGCTCCTACCGAGACCGAGACGAGAAACATAACGACGGTTGCAATGATTCCTATTACAACCTGACTTTGACAGTTGGCAATATAGCCCTCATTCAAACATCTCGTAAACGCAACAAAAGAGAAAACTAGTCCCTGTCAGGCGTCAATTTAAATTGACCAAAATGAAAACTAACCGCTTCACAGAGACACTCAATATTACACCCACTCCCCACATATCTTTTCCGATTGGCCCGCTCCTCCTCAGCGAAAAAATGTTCACCTCCCTTGACCGTGTCTCCCTCTTCTCCCCGCTGAAAAAGAAAGGAATCAACATCTCCACCCTGATCAAAGCCCTCGCCGCCTACAAACTCAGCGACAACTTCAGCATCAAAAGAGCTCATTCCTGGCTCATGCAGCCGGAAACCAGAGAATACTATAATCTCCCTTCGTTCACGGGAAAAACGCTGTATCATCTTCTGGAAATGCTCGGGCAAAACAGTGCATTCATCATCTCCGGACTCCAGGAGAGAATATTTCCCCGCTGTCAGTTCGAGCACACCGACGTAAATCTCGACTGGACAAGTCTTGTTCTTCACGGCAGTGCTTCACCTTTGGGGAAATACGGCTACAGTCGTGATCATCGACCAGATAAACTGCAGATAACTCTTGGGATCACCGAACTTGCTCACCCGATCAATGTACCTATCGGCGTAACTGTGAAAGCTGGAAATGTGAATGACGTTACCCATTTCCGGTCAACCTTCCTCCAATCCCAGAAAAAACTCACCGAAGGTTCCATGGTTATCTTCGATAAAGGAGCCGGATCAAAACAAAATCTGGAGCTCGTGGAGGTGTGCGGTCATGACTATTTGACCGCAAAGAAACAGAACACCAGTGACGATAAGATCATCAAAACGTTTTGGCAGAGGAAGCCTGTTCAGCTCAATCTTGATGAGCAAACGGAAAAACAAGGTATATATGGTGTCAAAATCGTGAAACCTGGCAGTGTAACCTATTTCTATTTCTCGCAGGGGCTCGTGGCGCAGAATCTGGATGCTTTGTCACGGAAAGTGTACCGGCAGTTCATGGAGGCGGAGGTGATTCAGGAGTGTATTTCCCGAAACAAAAAGCTGCCGAAGAAGATTGGGATCTCAAATCCGCTGGTGAAGATTACCTATTCCGTTCAGACAAAGCTCCTGCAGATGTCGGAAGAGGAGGCGCTTGCGTTTCTCCGGGAGAAGCTGAATACTGGAAGAGGGGGATTTTTCGCCCTAACTTCAAGCAGGAATTTGACACTTGCAGAAGCGCTTGAACGCTACCGAAAAAAGGATTCGATTGAGAAGATCTTTCATTCGCTAAAGAATGAGATCGAGATTAAACCACTGAGGGTATGGACGGAAAATAGTATTCGCGGCGCAATTCTGATCGGGTTTCTGGCACAGCTTTTTGTGTCTCTGGTGCGATATGAGGTTCCGGAAGCAAAGCATGTGGCTACAAAATTCATCAAATATTCGCTGATGAATTTGACAGTTACGATGATGAAGGGGAAAGAGAGAGGTCACCGATGTTTGTTTTCCAATTTTGATGCGCTGAATACGGCGATACTCGGGCTAAAATGCGGGGTGGGGTGAGGCTGGATAGGGGGAGAAGAGGCAACTGTCAAATTCTCTTTTTCCCCATTTTTAGAAGGTGGAGGAGCGAGAGCGCTAAAGGGGGGGAGTTGCCAACTGTCAAAGTCAGGTTGAATCTGAAATTTTTTCGAAGGTCTTTTTTAATTGAGGTTTAGAAAAATAATTTCTGAAAATTACTGGCTCACCTTTCAATTTGCAATCAACATTTGCTATAACTCGTTGGAAGAAGGTTATGAAGTAAGCATATGCTTCCATCCAATTCTTGTTTTCCTTCTCAATTATGTACATCAGATAAAGATAATTTACCGTATCGTCTTTATCGATATGATTACAGATACTTGATCTAATTTTATCCTCACTTAAATTTGAGATAAATGATTTTGTACAATATTTTGTGTTGTAGTTAGCTAATTCTGGTAGCCTTTGTTTAATAACGTCTAGTAAATCCTGATGTTTTACATTTCGTTTAATAAGATAATTTATTGCAATAGTTGTGAATATTACGTCCCATATGACACACCCATTCCGCTCACCATGACACAACAAGTCCGCTGAAATGATACAAGAATTCCGCACATGACATACCCCCATATCCGTATGAAAAATAGAACGTGGGAATAATTCCACGTATTACTTCTTTACTCCCAGAATCTTTCTCATAGACTCCCCCTCAAGAACAATCGTATAAGCATTATGAACGATCCTATCACAAATTGCATCGGCAAATGTCGCCTCCCCAATTTTTTCATACCACCCCTCGACCTGAAACTGTGAACAGAAAACAGTTGACCCTCGATCATATCTCGCCTCAACAATCTCCATCACATCACGTGCTTCCGTTGCTGTTAAAGGAAAGAGCAGCCACTCATCCAAAATCAAAAGTCTTACACTCTGAAACTCACGAATAACCTGCTTATACGTCCCTTCGGCTCTGGCAACTGCCAGATCAGAAAACAGGTCCGGAAGTCTTATGTATTTCACCGTATAAAAATTACGATTGGCAGCTATCCCGATCGCACAACTCAGATAACTCTTCCCTGTTCCTGTAGCCCCGAGAATGATTACATTATCTGCCTTTTGGATAAACGTACATGCTGACAACTTTGCAATCATCGTCTTATCCAGACGGCGCGTGGAATCATACCTGATATCTTCGATACATGCATGGGGAAAAACATAGCCAGCCGACTTACAGAGGCGTGACAATTTCTTACTCTTGCGAACTGACCACTCCTGATCAACCATAATTCCGAGACGTTCTTCAAAGGAAAGTGCCGAAGAATTTGCATCCACCTGGAATTTACGAAATACTTCTGCCATCTGATACAATCGGAGTTCATTGAGTTTGGTTATGGTCTCTTCAGTAAGCATCAGTCATCATTCCTCTGATAATAATGCGGACCGCGCGTAATCCCATACTTCGACGTAACCGGTTTATCCGGCATATCAACTGATTTAAACCCTATTATCCCGCTTTTCAAAACAGCCCGCACGCCTTTCAGACTTGGTTTTCCGGTGTAAGATAGAAAACGTTTACACGCCTCCTCAAGTTTTTTCTGGGAATACTTATCAGAAAGCTTCAGCAAAGCCATACGGGCTTTGTATCCCTGCTGTTCAATCTTTGGATTGGTAAGAAAGAAATCAACACCATTACATGTATTCTCTCCAATATTTCGGCCCCATTTTCTGAAACGATCACCATTCCACGTCAGATATTTTTGGTGATCAGGAGGCATATGTTCCGGAGTCGTGCTGTATAATCCCCTCCCCTCAC